>NZ_JBXQQB010000009.1:0-240581 GCF_057220535.1 Kitasatospora sp. NEAU-CNBT7
CCCCCCCGCTTCTGTCTGCCCGGATGCCGGCGGGTCGGTACGAGCCGTTGACATGCCCGTAGCCGCTCTGTAACTCTTGGCTGCAATCACGCAAAAGACGTACAGAGCTACGTCATTTTCTCGATATCTGCCGCAACTTTCCCGGAGCCACCGCCCCGGACGTGCCGGCAGCGGAGTTCCGGGCCGTCGCCCTGACAGTGGCGGCCCGGGCCGTACCGACGTCCCGCGCCCCGCGGGGGACCGCACCACCCGCACCCGCCCACCGGGTGCACCCGCGGCGGAGCCGGGAGCCGACCCGTCGCGAACCGTCATCGATCACCGACGCCGCCCCACCGACGCCGATCGCGGACATCGGTCGCGGAGTCAGAGACAGAGGGACGCAATGAGATCGAAGCGCAGACTGCCACGGCTGACCGCCGGTTCGGCCGTGCTGGGGATGCTCCTGCTGGCGGGGCCGCTGCTGCCGGCCGCGCAGGCCGCGGGCGGCCCCAACCTGGCGGCCGGCAAGACGGTGACCGCCAGCAGCGTCGGTGACGTCTACGTCGTCGGCAACGTCAACGACGGCAACCAGAACAGCTACTGGGAGAGCGCGGGCAACGCCCTGCCGCAGTGGGTCCAGGTGGACCTCGGCAGCGCCACCGCCATCGACCAGGTGGTCCTCAAGCTCCCGGCCGCCTGGGAGTCCAGGACCGAGACGCTGACCCTGCTCGGCAGCACCGACGGCACCAGCTTCGCCACCCTGACCGGCTCCGCGGTCTACTCCTTCGACCAGGGCGCCGGCAACACCGTCCGGATCAACTTCGCCTCCACCAGCGCCCGTTACGTCCGCGTCAACGTCTCCGCCAACACCGGCTGGCCGGCCGCCCAGTTCTCCGAGTTCGAGGTGTACGGCGCCGCCTCCGCGTCCGCGAACCTGCTGGCCGGCCGCCCGGTCACCACCAGCAGCGCCAACGGCGCCTACACCGGTGCCAACGCGGCCGACGGCAACCAGGGCAGCTACTGGGAGAGCGCCAACAACGCCTTCCCGCAGTGGATCCAGGGTGATCTGGGCGCCGCCGTCCCGGTCAACAAGCTGGTGCTGAAGCTGCCGGCCGGCTGGGAGAGCCGGACCGAGACGCTGAAGGTCCAGGGCAGCACCGACGGCACCAACTTCACCGACCTCGCCGCCGCCACCGGGTACGGCTTCGACCCGGCGACCGGCAACACCGCCACCGTCAGCCTGGCCACCGCCACCACCCGCTACCTGCGGCTCACCTTCACCGCCAACTCCGGCTGGCCGGCCGCCCAGCTCGCCGAGTTCGAGGCCTACGGCCCGGCCTCCGGCGACACCCAGGCCCCGACCGCCCCGACCGGCCTGGCGTACACCCAGCCCGCCCCCGGCCAGATCCGGCTGACCTGGAACGCGGCCACCGACAACACCGGCGTCACCGGCTACGACCTGTACGCCGACGACGTCCTGCTCACCAGCGTCGCGGGGACCGTACTGACGTACACCGACAGCCGCCCGGACAGCGCCACCGTGGCGTACTACGTGAAGGCCAGGGACGCCGCGGGCAACCAGTCCGCCGCCAGCAACACCGTCACCCGCACCGGCCAGGGCGGCGACACCCAGGACCCGTCCGCCCCGACCGGGCTGGCGTACACCCAGCCCGCCTCCGGGCAGATCCGGCTGACCTGGGGCGCCTCGGCCGACAACACCGGGGTGAGCGGTTACGACGTGTACGCCAACGGCGCGCTGCGCGCCTCGGTGGCGGGCACCGTGCTGACGTACACCGACAGCCAGCCCGACACCGCGACGGTCTCCTACTACGTGAAGGCCAAGGACGCGGCGGGCAACCAGTCGGCCAGCAGCAACACCGTGATCCGCACCGGCCAGAGCGGCGGCACCGGGACCAACCTGGCCGCCGGGAAGCCGATCACCGGCTCCTCCTCGGTCTTCTCCTTCGTCGCCGCCAACGCCAACGACAACGACGCCACCACGTACTGGGAGGGCGGCCCGAACAGCTACCCGGACACCCTGACGGTGGCGCTCGGCGCCAACGCCGCCACCAGCTCGGTCGTGGTCAAGCTCAACCCGGCCGCCGCCTGGTCGGCCAGGACGCAGACCATCGAGGTGCTCGGCCGGGAGCAGAGCAGCTCGGCATTCACCCAGCTGGTCGCCCCGCAGACGTACTCCTTCGACCCGGCCTCGGGGAACACCGTCACCATCCCCGTCACCGCCACCGCGGCCGACGTCCAGCTGCGGATCACCGCCAACAGCGGTGCGGCGGCCGGGCAGGTGGCCGAGTTCCAGGTGATCGGCGTCCCGGCGCCCAACCCGGACCTGGTCGTCACCGCCCTGGCCCCGACGCCCGCCAACCCCGTCGAGACCGACGCCGTGTCGCTGGCCGCCACCGTGAGGAACAACGGCACCGCGGCGGCCGGGCCGAGCACCGTCGGCCTCTACCTCGGCACCACCAAGGTCGGCACCGCCCAGGTCGGCGCGCTGGCGGCCGGCGCCTCCAGCACCGTCTCGGCCGGCATCGGCGTCCAGAACGCGGGCAGCTACCAGCTGACCGCCAAGGCGGACGAGACGGGCGTCGTGATCGAGCGGGACGAGACCAACAACGACTTCACCGCCCCGGGCCCGCTGGTGGTCAGCCCGGTCGCCAGCTCCGACCTGGTGGCCGCGCCGGTCGGCTGGACACCCGGCAACCCGGCGGCCGGCAACACCGTCAACTTCTCGGTGGCGCTGAAGAACCAGGGCACGGTGGCATCCGCCGGCGGCAGCCACGGCATCACCGTGACCGTCGCCGACGCCACCGGCGCGGTGGTGCGGACGCTGACCGGCTCGTACAGCGGGGCCATCGCCGCGGGCGCCGCCACCACCCCGGTGCCGCTAGGGAGTTGGACGGCGGCCAACGGCAAGTACACCGTCCGGACCGTGATCGCGAACGACGCGAACGAGCTGCCGGTGAAGCAGGGCAACAACACCTCCAGCCAGCCGCTGTACGTCGGGCGCGGCGCCAACATGCCGTACGACACCTACGAGGCCGAGGACGGCGTGCTGGCCGGCGGCGCGGCCGTGGTCGGCCCGAACCGGACCATCGGCGACCTGGCCGGCGAGGCCTCGGGCCGCAAGGCCGTCACGCTCAACTCCACCGGCGCCTCGGTGGAGTTCACCACCAAGGCGCCGACCAACACGCTGGTCACCCGGTTCTCCGTCCCGGACGCGCCGGGCGGCGACGGCATCGACTCCACGCTGAACGTCTACGTCGACGGCAGCTTCCTCAAGTCGATCGACCTGACCTCCCGGTACGCCTGGCTGTACGGCAGCGAGACCGCGCCGGGCAACGGCCCGAGCGCCGGCGGCCAGCGGCACATCTACGACGAGGCCAACGTGCTGCTGGGGACCACCGTCCCGGCGGGCAGCCGGATCCGGCTGCAGAAGGACGCGGCCAACACCAGCCAGTACGCGATCGACTTCATCAGCCTGGAGCAGGCCACCCAGACCGCCGACCCGGACCCCGCGAAGTACGCGGTTCCGGCGGGCTTCACCCAGAACGACGTCCAGGCCGCCCTGGACCGGGTGCGGATGGACACCACCGGCACCCTGGTGGGCGTCTACCTGCCGGCCGGCGACTACCAGACCGCGGGAAAGTTCCAGGTCTACGGCAAGGCCGTGAAGGTGATCGGGGCCGGGCCCTGGTTCACCCGCTTCCGCGCCCCCTCGGGCCAGTCCAACACCGACATCGGGTTCCGCGCCGAGGCCTCGGCGAACGGCTCGACCTTCGCCGGCTTCGCCTACTTCGGCAACTACACCTCGCGGATCGACGGGCCCGGCAAGGTCTTCGACTTCGCCAACGTCGCCAACATCACCATCGACAACATCTGGACCGAGCACATGGTCTGCATGTACTGGGGTGCCAACACCGACTCCATGAGGATCACCAACTCGCGGATCCGCGACACCTTCGCGGACGGCATCAACATGACCAACGGCTCCACCGACAACCTGGTCTCCAACAACGAGGCCCGGGCGACCGGTGACGACAGCTTCGCGCTGTTCTCCGCCATCGACGCGGGCGGCGCGGACGAGAAGAACAACGTCTTCGAGAACCTCACCTCGCTGCTGACCTGGCGGGCGGCGGGCGTGGCGGTCTACGGCGGCTACGCCAACACCTTCCGCAACGTCTACATCGCCGACACCCTCTGCTACTCGGGCGTCACCATCTCCTCGCTGGACTTCGGCTACCCGATGAACGGGTTCGGGACCGACCCGACCAACCTGCAGAACATCTCGCTGGTCCGGGCCGGCGGCCACTTCTGGGGCGCCCAGGTCTTCCCGGCGATCTGGGTCTTCTCGGCCTCCAAGGTCTTCCAGGGCATCCGGGTGAGCGACGTGGACATCGTCGACCCGACCTACAGCGGGATCATGTTCCAGACCAACTACAGCGGCGGCCAGCCGCAGAACCCGGTCACCGACACGGTGTTCACCAACGTGTCGATCACCGGCGCCAGGAGGAGCGGCGACGCCTACGACGCCAGGTCCGGCTACGGCATCTGGGCCAACGAGATGCCCGAGGCCGGCCAGGGCCCCGCGGTCGGCTCGGTCACCTTCAACCACCTCACCCTGAGCGGCAACGCCAAGGACATCCAGAACACCACCTCGACCTTCCACATCACCGTCAACCCGTAGGTCGTGTCTGACAATTCGCGTCGGATCAGCGCGCGGCGTCGGGCGCCCGGCTGGGCGTGCCGGCGAGGCGCCCTCGTACTGGGTCGTACTTGGGCGATTCGCCGGTGCGTCCAGGCGGGATGCGCGGCGTCGGGCGCCCGGCGGGAATTGTCAGACACGGCCTGACGCCGAGCTCCGGAGCAGGGCGGGCACCGGGGTGCCCGCCCTGCTCCGGCATGCCCGCGACCGGTCCGCCGGACGGCTCACGCAAGTGGACAGTCGTGTTTTTGCGAAATCTCGTCGACATCTTGTGGTCATCTGTCGAGGCTGGTTAAGTGGTCGACGCCAGCAGGCGATGCGTCACCGCAGCGGCCGAGGTATCCCCTCGCACGCGTCCTCCCGCCACCCGACGGTGCTTCTCTCGGGGGCGGCCCCCACCGGAAATCACGGGCTACTCCCGCGCCCTCGCGCTGCCCACGTGCTCGAAAGGGTCCACCCGCATGAACAGAGACCGGCTCATCCGCAGATCCGTCGCCCTCGCCGCCGCGGCCGGCCTGGCCCTCACCGCCGCGGCCTGCAGCTCCTCCGGGACAGCGGACACCTCCGCCGCCAAGGGCGGCAGCGCGGACGCCGCGGCCCCGCTCGACCCGGCCACCAAGGTGACGATCAGCATCGACTGCCAGCCGCCGGTCACCAAGGCCGCCGAGCGCAAGCAGTGGGCCGACGACGTCGCCGCGTTCAACAAGCTCTACCCGAACGTCACGGTCAACGCGAAGGACGGCTTCCCCTGCGAGGAGCCCGCCGCCTTCACCGCCCAGCTCAAGGGCAAGAGCCAGACCGACGTCTTCTACAGCTACTTCACCGACCTGAACCAGGTCCTCGACGCCGACGGCGCCGAGGACATCACCGCCTACGTCAACGAGAAGTCCGTCCCCGCGCTGGCGGACATCGACCCCTCGGTGCTGGCCACCCTCAAGTCCGACGGCAAGCTCTACGGCCTGCCGTACTCCAACTACAAGATGGGGCTGCTGTACAACCGCAAGCTCTTCACCCAGGCCGGCCTCGACCCCGACAAGCCGCCGACCAGCTGGGAGGAGATCCGCGAGGACGCCAAGAAGATCGCGGCGCTCGGGGGCGGCGTCAACGGCTACGGCGACTACAGCGCCACCAACCAGGGCGGCTGGCACTACACCGCCGAGCTGTACGGCCTCGGCGGCTCGATGACCGACCAGGACGGGAAGAAGGCCGCCTTCAACACCCCCGAGGGCAAGAAGGTCCTGCAGAACCTCTACGACATGCGCTGGACCGACAACAGCATGGGCGCCACCCAGGGCCTCAAGTGGCCCGACCTGATGACCCAGATGTCCACCGACAAGCTCGGCATGTACGTCGGCGCACCGGACGACATCACGTACATGGTGCAGACCCTCAAGGGCAACTACGCCGACTACGGCATGGGCCCGATGCCCGGCGGGAAGTCGGCGCTGCTCGGCGGCAACGACTACCTCTTCAAGAAGGGCTCGACCCCGGACCAGATCAAGGCCGGCATCGCCTGGATCAACTTCAAGTTCCTCACCATCGGCAAGGGCCAGTTCGACTACGCCCGCAACAAGACCGACGGCCTGCCGGTCGGCCTGCCCCAGCCGTTCTTCTTCACCGGCGCCAGCCTCGCCGCCGACAACAAGGCCAAGGCCGCCGACGCCACCGTGCCGGTCCAGAACTACGCGCCCTACCTGGCCGCCTCCGTCCCCGGCAAGACCGAGCCCGCCAACGCCCAGCAGATCTACAAGGTGCTGGACAACGCGGTCTCCGCCGTCCTGACCGACAAGAACGCCAACGTCGACAAGCTGCTCTCGGACGCCGAGAACCAGGTCGACCAGGTCCTGGCGAGCCTCCAGTAGCGGCCCGCGGGGGCCGGCGGCACCGATCCCGCCGGCCCCCGCGCCGCCCGCACCCACCGGACCAGCCCACCCAGGAGTCCCTCCCCATGGCAGCGATCAGCGTCTCCGCCCGCCGCAGACCGGCCGGCCCGCCCCCGGACCCCGCCCCGCCCTCCCGCCGCGCCGCGCTCGCGCAGCGCGTGCGCCGCAACCTCACGGCCCACGGCTTCCTGCTCGGCGCGCTGCTCTGCTTCGCCTGCTTCTCGTGGTACCCGATGGTCCGCGAGATCGTGATGAGCTTCCAGCGGACCAGACGCGGCCGGACCACCTGGGTCGGCCTGGACAACCTCCGCCACATCACCGAGGACCCGGCCTTCTGGCAGGCCTGGCGCAACACCCTGCTGTTCACCGTCCTCGCGCTGGTGCTCGGCTTCGCCGTCCCGTTCCTGGTCGCCGTCCTGCTCAACGAACTGCGCCACGCCAAGGCCTACCTGCGGGTGCTGGTCTACCTGCCGGTGATGATGCCGCCGGTCGCCTCGGTGCTGCTGTTCAAGTACTTCTACGACCCGTCCTACGGACTGTTCAACAGCGTCCTGCACGCCCTGCACCTGCCGACCTCGGCCTGGCTCAACTCCGCGTCCACCGCGATGGTCTCCGTGGTCATCGCCGCCACCTGGATGAACATGGGCGGCGCCACCCTGATCTACCTGGCCGCCCTCCAGGGCATCCCCGGCGAACTCTACGAGGCGGCCGAACTGGACGGCGCCGGACTGCTGCGCCGGATCTGGCACGTCACCATCCCGCAGACCCGGCTGATCCTCTCGCTGCTCCTGCTGCTCCAGATCGTCGCCACCATGCAGGTGTTCGTCGAACCGTTCCTGCTGACCGGCGGCAACGGCCCGCAGGGCTCCACCACCACCGTGGTCTACCTGATCTACCAGTACGCCTTCAACTTCAACAACTACGGCAGCGCCTCCGCGCTCGGCCTGGTCATGCTGGTCGTGCTGGCCGGCTTCTCCGGACTGTACGCGCGGCTCAGCCGCACCGCCGACTGAGGAGCGGCCGCCATGCGCACCCTGATCTCCGACACCCAGCTGAACCGCCGCGGCGGCCGGATCGTCTACTGGACGGTGCTCGTCCTGGTGGTGGTGGTCTTCACCCTGGTCTTCCTCGGCCCGCTCTACTGGCTGGTCACCGGCGGCCTCAAGTCCACCCGGGAGGCCGTCCAGAGCCCGCCGACGCTGTTCCCGAGCCAGATCCACACCGACACCTACCGCGAGGCGTGGAGCCAACTGCGGATGGGACGGCTGCTGTTCAACACGCTCTACTACGCCTTCGGCGCGCTCGCCCTCCAGCTGGTGTTCGACGTCGCGGCGGCCTACGCGCTGTCCAAGCTGCGCCCGGTGCTCGGCAACCTGATCCTGGGGATGATGCTCGCCACCCTGATGATCCCGGCGGCGGTCCTGATCGTGCCGCAGTACCTCACCGTGCTGGACCTGCCGCTGCTGCACCTCAACCTGATCAACACACCCTGGGCGATCTGGCTGCCCACGGTCGCCAACGCCTTCAACATCTTCCTGCTGAAGCGCTTCTTCGACTCCATCCCCGAGGAGCTGATGGCCGCGGCCGCGATGGACGGCGCGGGCCCGCTGCGGGCCCTGTGGTCGATCGTGCTGCCGATGTCGCGGCCGATCCTCGGCGTGGTCTCCATCTTCGCGGTGGTCAACGTCTGGAAGGACTTCCTGTGGCCGATGCTGGTCCAGCCCGACCCGGCGAAGCAGCCGCTCAACATCGGCATCAACTCGCTCTCGCTGGGCGTCTCGCAGAATGTGATCATCGCCGCGCTGGCCATCGCCTCGGCGCCGACCATCGTGTTCTTCCTGATCTTCCAGCGCAACATCATGGCCGGCCTGACCTCAGGCAGCCTCAAGGGCTGACGGCCCGTCACCCATCGCCAGCCTTCTGAAAGGGGCCCCACCGTGGCACAGCAGCCCGAGCACTCGGACTGGTGGCGGGACGCCGCGATCTACCAGGTCTACCCGCGCAGCTTCGCCGACGGCAGCGGCGACGGCACCGGGGACCTCGCCGGGGTCCGCTCCCGCCTCCCCTACCTCGCCGAACTCGGCGTCCAGGCGGTCTGGTTCAACCCCTGGTACCCGTCCCCGATGGCCGACGGCGGCTACGACGTGGCCGACTACCGGGACGTCGACCCGGCCTTCGGCACCCTGGCCGAGGCCGAGAAGCTGATCGCCGAAGGCCTGGAACTGGGCATCCGCACCATCGTCGACATCGTGCCCAACCACGTCTCCGACGCCCACCCGTGGTTCGCCGCCGCCCTCGCGGCCGGGCCGGGCAGTCCCGAGCGCGAGCTCTTCCACTTCCGCCCGGGCCGCGGCGAGAGCGGCGAACTCCCGCCCAACGACTGGAGATCGGAGTTCGGCGGCTGCCCGTGGACCAGAACGGTGAACGCCGACGGCAGCCCCGGCGACTGGTACCTGCACCTGTTCGCCGCCCAGCAGCCCGACCTCAACTGGCACCACCCGCAGGTTCGCGCCGAGCACGAGTCGATCCTGCGGTTCTGGTTCGACCGGGGCGCGGCCGGGGTGCGGATCGACTCCGCCGGCCTGCTCGCCAAGGACCCGGCGCTGCCCGACTTCACCCCCGGCCGGGAGCCGCACCCGTACGTGGACCGCGACGAACTGCACGAGATCTACCGGTCCTGGCGGCGGATCGCCGACTCGTACGCCGAGCCCCGGGTGCTGATCGGCGAGATCTGGGTCCCCGACACCGAACGCTTCGCCCGCTACCTGCGCCCCGACGAGCTGCACACCGCCTTCAACTTCGACTTCCTGGCCCGGCCCTGGGACGCGGCCGAGCTGCGGGCCTCGGTCGACGCGACGCTCGCCGCCCACGCGCCGGTCGGCGCGCCCGCCACCTGGGTGCTGTGCAACCACGACGTGACCCGCACCGTGACCCGCTACGGCCGGGCCGACACCGGGTTCGACTTCGCCGCCAAGGCCTTCGGCACCCCCACCGATCTGCCGCTCGGGCTCCGCCGGGCCCGGGCGGCCGCCCTGCTCTCGCTGGCCCTGCCCGGCTCGGTCTACCTCTACCAGGGCGAGGAACTCGGCCTGCCGGAGGTCGAGGACCTTCCGCTGGAGCGCCTCCAGGACCCGATGCACCTGCGCTCGGGCGGCACCGACCCAGGGCGTGACGGCTGCCGGGTGCCGCTGCCCTGGTCCGGCACCGAGCCCCCGTACGGTTTCGCCCCGCCCGGGGTCGAGCCCTGGCTGCCGCAGCCGGCCGACTGGGCGGCGCTGACGGTCGAGGCCCAGTCGGGCGACCCGGACTCGATGCTGGAGCTCTACCGGGCCGCGCTGCGGATCCGCCGGGCGGCGGTGGGCGGCGGGTTCGGCTGGCTGCCCGCGGGTTCCGGGGTGCTGGCGTTCCGGCGCGCGGGCGGGTTCCGCTGCCTGGTCAACCTGGGCGCCGGACCGGTCGCGCTGCCCGCGGGCGGCGCGGTGCTGCTCGCCAGCGGTCCGCTGACGGGTGGACGGCTGCCGGTCGACACCGCGGTCTGGCTGAACGGCTCGTAATCTTGTGGACACCTGTCTATGATTGGTGGACACCTGTCCATAGCGAGTGAATGAGTGGCCGACGATGCAGACCCTGTCCGTGGTGCTGGTGGCTCTGGTGGCCCTGCTGCACACCTACTTCCTGGTGCTCGAGATGTTCCTGTGGCAGCGCCGGCCCGGTCGCGAGCTCTCCGGCTTCGACGCCGAGATGGCCGCCGCCACCGCGCCGCTCGCCGCCAACCAGGGCCTCTACAACGGCTTCCTGGCCGCCGGACTGCTCTGGGGCCTGATAGCGGCCGACCCGACCGGGTACCAGGTGCAGATCTTCTTCCTGAGCTGCGTCGTGGTGGCCGGCCTGTACGGCGGCGCCACCGCCAACCGGCGGATCCTGTTCGCCCAGGCCCTGCCCGGGGCGCTGGCCCTGACCGCCGTCCTGGTGGCCGGATGACCCCGGCCGCCGACCCGAGGGCCGAGCGGACCAGGGCGGCCCTGCGGGCGGCGCTGCTCGCCGAGTGCGAGCAGCGGCCGCTCGAACAGGTCAGCGTCTCCGCGGTGGTCCGGCGGGCCGAGCTCGGCCGGGCCACCTTCTACCTGCACTACCAGGACCTCCAGGCGCTCGCCGTGGACGCCTGCGCCGAGGTGGTCCGCGAGGCGGTCGACGCGCTGCACGCCTGGCGCGGCGCTCCGGACCCGGCCGCCCCGCCGCCCGCGCTGGCGCTGTTCCTCGGACAGGTGCGGGAGCAGGCCGGGCTGTACCGCTCGCTGCTGCACCCCGGGGGGAGCGGCCCCCTGGGGGAACTGCTCAACCGGCAGCTGCGGGAGCGCAGCCGCGCCGAACGCGAACTGGCCGGCGCCCCCCACCCCGAGGTGGTGGCCACCGCGGTCGCCGGAGCCTTCACCGCTCTCCTCGCCGACTGGCTGCACACCCCGGGAGCCGTCCCGCCGGCCACCCTGGCGGCCCACACCTGGCGCCTGCTGGTCTCCCTCCACCGCACCCGCTTCACCTGAGGTCCGGGTCGGCAGGGCCGCCGGTCCGGCGTCAGCCGGCCGCGCCCCAGCCCGTCCGGTAGGCCGTCCAGTGCTCGTCGGTGGCCGTGAAGTCGACGTACAGGGCCAGGCCGAAGGACTGCCGGGTGCTGTGGCCGAGCCCCAGCCGGGCGCCGCGGACGGCGGCGCCCACCGTCTCCGCCGAGCCGCGGTGCTGGTAGGTGTCGTCCCAGTAGGCGGGCAGCCCCATCAGGAGGTCGACCCGCTCCGGCGTCACCTCGAGCGCGAGCCGGGTCTGCTGGACGACGTACCCGCCGTACAGCGACTCCAGCTGCATGCTCGTGTCGTACGACATCACCGCGATCTGGTCGACCCGGCGGGCGGCCTGGGCGAAGTACGCCTGGGACCACCACTTGCCGTGGCCGGAGAGGGCGAGCCCGGCCGCGTGGAGGCCGGGCAGCGGGTCGATCTGCGGCGCCGCGACCGAGAACGGCACGCCGCGCCCGGCGGTCCTCGCGTGCACCTGGTCGAGCAGGAGCAGGAACCCCTGGTCCCCGGAGTGGACCGGCTCCAGGTCGAAGTGGACCCCGTCGAAGCCCAGGTCGAGCACCTGGACGGCGGAGGCGGTGATCCGGTCGCGGACGTCGGCCCGGTCCAGGTGCAGGCCCTCCTTCTCCGGGGCGACCACGTCCCCGAGCCAGGACTGCACCCGCACTCCGGGCAGCGCCCGGTGCGCGCTCGCCAGGAACTCCTGCGCCTTCGGGTACAGCGCCGGGTCGAGCGAGCCGTCGTGGGCGAGCGGTCCGGTGTGCACGTACAGGTCGCGGATGCCGGTGCCGGCCAGCCGCCGGCCGAGGGCCGCGAGCTCGGCGTCCCCCTTTCGGCCGTCCACCCAGGCGTGGCCCAGCCAGACCGCGTCGCGCCCCCGGGTGCGCGCCTCGGGGGCCGGGTCACCCGCGTAGGCGATCCGCAGCGCGGCCGCCGCCCCCGCGATCGGGAGCAGCAGCAAGGCCAGTGCCAGCAGGGCCGCCACGCCGATCCGGCGACGCCGGCTCCAGCCGCGCAGCCTCGCCCGGACGGCCCGCAGCCTCGCCCGTATCGCCCGTCCCACAGGCCCTCCCCGTCGTCGTCCGGCGTCCATCAGGACGCCCACGATGCGAAACGGGTTCCGTGCCGACGGCTCCGGACGGATACCCTGGCCGGGTGCGTGCCGGATCACAGACCGGGACCGCATAGCCGACAGCCGTCGCACCCAGGAGCAGCCACATGGCCACAGCCGTCCCCTCGTCCGCCCAGACCGCCTCTGCCCGGCAGGGTCGTGCGGATGCCTTGCGTGAAGCGCTCGCCACCCGGGTGGTGGTGGCGGACGGTGCGATGGGCACCATGCTGCAGGCGCAGGATCCGACGATGGAGGACTTCCAGCAGCTGGAGGGCTGCAACGAGGTCCTGAACGTGACCCGCCCGGACATCGTGCGCTCGGTGCACGACGCGTACTTCGCGGTGGGCGTGGACTGTGTGGAGACCAACACCTTCGGCGCCAACCATGCGGCGCTGGGGGAGTACGACATCCCGGAGCGGGTGTTCGAGCTGTCGGAGGCGGGCGCCCGGATCGCCCGCGAGGCGGCGGATGCGTTCACGGCGCGGGACGGCCGGGTGCGGTGGGTGCTCGGGTCGATCGGGCCCGGCACCAAGCTGCCGACCCTCGGGCACGCCCCGTACGGGCTGCTGCGGGACGGGTTCCAGGCGAATGCGGCCGGTCTGGTCGCGGGTGGTGCGGATGCGCTGCTGGTGGAGACCAGTCAGGACCTGCTGCAGACGAAGGCGGCGATCCTGGGTTCGAAGCGGGCGCTGGCGGAGGCGGGGCTGGATCTGCCGGTGCTGGTGCAGGTGACGGTGGAGACCACCGGCACGATGCTGCTGGGTTCGGAGATCGGTGCGGCGCTGACGGCGTTGGAGCCGCTGGGGGTGGACTACATCGGGCTGAACTGTGCGACCGGTCCGGCGGAGATGAGCGAGCACCTGCGGTATCTGGCGAAGAACGCCCGGGTGGGGTTGTCGTGCATGCCGAACGCGGGTCTGCCGGTGCTGGGCAAGGACGGTGCGCACTATCCGCTGTCGCCGGCGGAGCTGGCGGATGCGCATGATGTGTTCACCCGTGAGTACGGGTTGTCGCTGGTGGGTGGCTGCTGCGGTACCACCCCGGAGCATCTGCGGCTGGTGGTGGAGCGGGTGCAGGGTCGTGCGGTGGTGGCGCGTGATCCGCGGCCGGAGCCGTCGGCGGCGTCGTTGTACCAGTCGGTGCCGTTCCGGCAGGACACGTCGTACCTGGCGATCGGGGAGCGGACCAACGCGAACGGGTCGAAGAAGTTCCGGGAGTCGATGCTGGCGGGGGACTGGCAGGCGTGTGTGGAGATCGCCCGGGAGCAGATCCGGGACGGCTCGCACCTGCTGGACCTGTGCGTGGACTATGTCGGCCGGGACGGTGTGGCGGACATGAAGGAGATTGCGGGGCGGCTGGCGACGGCCTCGACGCTGCCGATCGTGCTGGACTCCACCGAGCCGGACGTGCTGCGGGCGGGTCTGGAGGCGCTGGGTGGGCGGGCGTTGCTGAACTCGGTGAACTACGAGGACGGTGACGGGCCGGACACCCGGTTCGGGAAGGTGGCGTCGCTGGCCCGTGAGCACGGGGCCGGTCTGATCGCGCTGACCATCGACGAGGACGGGCAGGCCCGCACCGCGGGGACGAAGGTCGCCATCGCGGAGCGGCTGATCGCCCAGCTCACCGGTGAGTACGGGATCGAGGAGAGCTCGATCCTGGTCGACTGCCTGGCCTTCACCCTGGGCACCGGCCAGGAGGAGTCCCGGCGGGACGGCATCGAGACGATCGAGGCGATCCGCGAGCTGAAGCGGCGCCACCCGGACGTGCAGACGACGCTGGGCCTGTCGAACATCTCGTTCGGTCTGAGTCCGGCGGCGCGGATAGTGATCAACTCGGTGTTCCTGAACGAGTGCGTGGAGGCCGGCCTGGATTCGGCGATCGTGCACGCCTCGAAGATCCTGCCGATGGCGCGGATCCCCGACGAGCAGCGGGAGGTGGCGCTGGATCTGGTCTACGACCGCCGTACCGGGGACTACGACCCGCTGCAGCGGCTGCTGCAGCTGTTCGAGGGTGTGTCGGTGGCCTCGAGTGCGGAGTCGAAGGCGCAGGAGCTGGCGGCGCTGCCGCTGGAGGAGCGTCTGCAGCGCCGGATCATCGACGGTGAGCGGGGCGGCCTGGAGGCGGACCTGGACGAGGCGCTGACGGGGCGTCCGGCGCTGGAGATCGTCAACTCGACGCTGCTGGCGGGGATGAAGGTGGTCGGCGAGCTGTTCGGCTCCGGCCAGATGCAGCTGCCGTTCGTGCTGCAGTCGGCGGAGGTGATGAAGAGCGCGGTGGCGTACCTGGAGCCGCACATGGAGAAGTCCGACGACGAGGGCAAGGGCACCATCGTGCTGGCCACCGTCAAGGGCGACGTGCACGACATCGGCAAGAACCTGGTCGACATCATCCTGTCCAACAACGGCTACACCGTGGTCAACCTGGGGATCAAGCAGCCGGTCTCGGCGATCCTGGACGCCGCCGTCGAGCACAAGGCGGACGTGATCGGGATGTCCGGCCTGCTCGTCAAGTCCACCGTGATCATGAAAGAGAACCTCCAGGAGCTCAACCAGCGCAACCTCGCCGCCGACTACCCGGTCATCCTCGGCGGCGCCGCCCTCACCCGCGCCTACGTCGAACAGGACCTGCACGCCATCTACGAAGGCGAGGTCCGCTACGCCCGCGACGCCTTCGAGGGACTGCGCCTGATGGACGCCCTGATCGCGGTCAAGCGCGGGGTGCCGGGGGCGGCTCTGCCGGAGCTGCGGCAGCGCCGGCACGCCCGGGTCGAGGTGGAGGAGCCGGCGGAGGAGGTCAACCTCGGCCAGGTCCGCTCCGATGTGGCGGTGGACAACCGGGTGCCGGAGCCGCCGTTCTGGGGGGACCGGATCGTCAAGGGGATCCCGTTCGCGGACTACGCGTCCTGGCTGGACGAGGACGCGCTGTTCAAGGGGCAGTGGGGGCTGAAGGCGGCGCGGTCCGGGGAGGGCCCGTCGTACGAGGAGCTGGTGGAGACGGAGGGCCGGCCGCGGCTGCGGATGTGGCTGGACCGGCTGCAGACGGAGGGCTGGCTGGAGCCGGCGGTGATCTACGGGTACTACCCGGCGAACTCCAAGGGCGATGATCTGATCGTCTTCAACGGGGACGGCTCCGAGCACACCCGGTTCACCTTCCCGCGGCAGCGCCGGGGTCGGCGGCTGTGTCTGGCGGACTTCTTCCGTCCGGAGGAGTCGGGTGAGCGGGACGTGCTGGGGCTGCAGGTGGTGACGATGGGCAACCGGGTGTCGGAGGCGGCGAACGAGCTGTTCGCGGGCAACGCCTACCGGGACTACCTGGAGCTGCACGGGCTGTCGGTGCAGCTGGCGGAGGCGCTGGCGGAGTTCTGGCACGCCCGGGTCCGGTTCGAGCTGGGCTTCGGTGACGAGGACCCGCAGGACGTGCGGGACATGTTCGCGTTGAAGTACCGGGGTGCGCGGTTCTCGCTGGGCTACGGGGCGTGCCCGGAGCTGGAGGACCGGGCGAAGATCGCCGAGCTGCTGCGGCCGGAGCGGATCGGGGTGGTGCTCTCCGAGGAGTTCCAGCTCCACCCGGAGCAGTCCACCGACGCGATCGTGATCCACCACCCCGAGGCCAAGTACTTCAACGCCCGGTAATGTGCGCCTCGCGCTCCGTTCGCTGCAAAAGCCGGAGCCGGGCGTAAGCTTGATGATCCTGAACGGGCCGGTCCGCTGACCAGCGGGCCGGCCCGTGCCATCCCTCGGGGTGGCCGGCGCTTCGGAAGGGACCATCACATGACGACCGTTTCCACCTCCCCGCGTACCACCGGCGACGGCGCGGGCCTGCAGGCGGTCCTGCTCGACATGGACGGCACCCTGGTCGACACCGAGGACTTCTGGTGGCAGGCCGAGGCCTCGCTCTTCGCGGAGCTGGGCCACCAGCTGGACGAGGCGGACCGGGCGCACGTGGTCGGCGGGCCGATGAGCCGGGTGATCGACTACCTGCTGCAGCGCACCGGGGTGACCCTCACCCCGGAGGAGCTCACGATCCTGATCAACCAGCGCTTCGTGGACCTGCTGGCCGGCGGGGTCCCGCTGATGCCGGGCGCCGAGCGGCTGCTGAACACCCTGGACGCGCACGGCATCCCGGCCGCCCTGGTCTCGGCCTCGCACCGGCACATCATCGACATCGTGCTGAAGAGCCTCGGCGCCCACCACTTCGCCTTCTCGGTGGCCGGTGACGAGGTGGTGCGCACCAAGCCGCACCCGGACCCCTACCTGGCGGCGGTCGCCCGGTTCGGCGCGGAGCCGGGCCGCTGCGTGGTGGTCGAGGACGCGCCGACCGGCGTCCGGGCCGCCGAGGCGGCCGGGTGCCCGGTGATCGCGGTGCCGTCGGTGGCCGTGATCGAGCCGGGCCCGGGCCGGACGGTGCTGGCCTCGCTGGAGCAGGTGGATCTGGAGCTGCTGCGCGCGGTGGTCGCGGCCCGGGTGTGAGATTGCTCTCTTTGGGGGGTTTGGTCGTTTCCGTACCGCGCTGTCGCGGCGACGGTGCGTATCCGGGCGCGGGGGAGAAATCGGGCATTGGCTGACAACTCGTCGGCGGGCCTCCGGCCCGGCGGCGAGGCTCCCTCGCGCGGGCACAATTCGTACATGTTCGATGTGGCACGCTACGGGGGAGTCAGTGCCCAGCCCTCATGCCGCGTCAGCTCCGCCGCCGGGAAATCCCGTCGGCGGCGTGCCCGCGGCCGTACGGCCCTTCGACGCCTGCCCCACTCCGGCAGGTCCAGGAGGCTCCCGGCGCCCACCGCAGCCGCCCGCATGCAGAAGGAACCCGAACCGAATGACTACCGCCAACCGTCTGGCTGTTCTCGGCTGCGCGGCCCTGGTGGCCTCGACGGCCGCCGGCTGCGCCTCCGCGACGAAGGTCGTCACGGGCGGTGACTCCAGCGGTGCGATCACCATGGGCACCACCAACGTGACCACCGTGCTCGACCCGGCCGGCGCGTACGACGCCGGTTCCTGGATGATCCTGAACAACACCTTCCAGTCGCTGCTCAGCTTCCCGGCCGGCGCCACCGTGCCGCAGCCGGACGCGGCGCAGTCCTGCGAGTTCAGCGGCACCGACGCCAAGACCTACCACTGCACCCTGCGCAGCGGCCTGAAGTTCTCCAACGGCCACTCGCTGACCGCCGAGGACGTGGTGTTCTCCGTCCAGCGGATGATGAAGATCAACGACCCGAACGGCCCCTCCTCGCTGCTGTCGAGCATCGAGTCGGTGGAGGCCAAGGGCGACTCCGAGGTGACCTTCCACCTCACCGGCCCGGACGCGGTGCTCCCGGCGAAGCTGGCCTCGGCGGCCGGCTCGATCGTCGACCACCAGGTCTTCCCGGCCGACAAGCTGCTGGACAACGGCAAGCTGATCGGCTCCGGCCCGTACAAGATCGACTCGATCGAGGAGATGGGCGGCGGCAGCCACGGCCCCGGCAAGGTGTCGCTGTCGGCCAACTCCAACTACAAGGGCGACGCCAAGCTGCAGAGCAGCAAGTTCGCGCTGCGCTACTTCGCCCAGGCGGACGACCTGAAGACGGCCCTGGACAAGGGCGAGGTCGACGTCGCGGACAACAGCCTCGAGCCCGCCGCCGCCGCCCAGATCAAGAACGACGAGCTGGCCGGCAAGGGCGACCTCAAGGTCGCCGAGGGCGACGGCGCCGAGACCCGCTTCCTGGTCTTCAACGCCAAGGACCCGGTGGCCGGCAACGTCGCCGTCCGCCAGGCCGCGGCCCAGCTGCTGGACCGCAAGGCGCTGGCCCGCGACGTCTACGCCGGTACCGTCCAGCCGCTGTACTCGGTGGTCCCCACCGGCATCACGGCCCACAACACCGCCTTCTTCGACAAGTACGGCGAGGCCGACCTCAACAAGGCGAAGAAGATCCTCGCCAACGCCAAGGTGGCCACCCCGATCAAGATCACCATGACCTGGTCGCGGGCCCGGGCGGGCGCCGACGAGCTGGAGCTGATCAAGAAGCAGCTGGAGGCCGGCGGCCTGTTCCAGGTCACCGTCGAGCAGGAGGCCAACTGGGACGCGTACAAGGAGGGCTGGAAGGCGGGCAAGTACCAGGCGTACACCGTCGGCTGGACCCCGGACTACGCCGACCCGGACGACTTCATCACCCCGCTGGTGGTCGACGGCGGCGCGTTCCACAACGGCTGGGACGACCCGAAGATCAGCCAGACCCTGGTGCCCGAGAGCATCAAGTCCACCGACCGGACGGCCGGCGGCAGCTACACCCAGATCCAGAAGCTGGTCGCCGAAGGCGTGCCGATGCTGCCGCTGTACCAGAGCAAGTCCTTCTTCGCCTCGCGCAACAACATCACCGGCATCGAGGGCACCATGGACACCACCGGCGTGGTGCGCTTCTGGGAGATCGGCCGGGTCAACAAGAAGTGACCTGAGCCGCCCCGGCCACCGCGAACGGCCCGCCCCCCGTGCAGGGGGCGGGCCGTTCGCGCTACCGGCGTCCGCTCAGATCGAGCCGGGCCGCACCAGGCCGCTCTCGTACGCGTAGACCGCGGCCTGCACCCGGTCGCGCAGCTGGAGCTTGGTCAGCACGTGCCCGACGTGGGTCTTCACGGTGGTCTCGCTGACGAACAGCTCGGCGGCGATCTCGGCGTTCGACAGGCCGCGGGCGACCAGTCTCAGCACCTCCACCTCGCGCTCGGTCAGCGCGGTCAGCGCCTGCGGCGGCAGGTCCTCGCCGGACGGCAGCCGGGTGGCGTACATGTCCAGCAGCCGGCGGGTGACCGAGGGCGCCAGCATCGCCGCGCCGTCCGCCACCACCCGGATCGCCTGCACCAGCTCCTCGGCCGGGACGTCCTTCAGCAGGAAGCCGCTGGCCCCCGCGCGCAGCGCCTCCACCACGTACTCGTCCAGGTCGAAGGTGGTCAGCACGAGCACCTTCGCCGGGCCGTCCCGGCCCGGGCCGGAGATCCGGCGGGTCGCCTCGACCCCGTCCATCCGGGGCATCCGGATGTCCATCAGCACCACGTCCGGCTGGAGCGCCCGGACCTGGTCCAGCGCCTGCTGGCCGTCACCGGCCTCGCCGACCACCACCAGGTCCGGCTCGGCCTCCAGGATCATCCGGAAGCCGGTGCGCAGCAGTGGCTGGTCGTCCACCAGCAGCACTCGGATCGTCACCTGTGACTCCTCTTGCTCATCTCTTCGGTCCCCCGTCGGGACGGTCCTCGGTCCTCAGCCCTGGGCGGGCAGGGTGATGCTGATCGGCAGCGGGTACGGCGGCGTGGTGCCGCCGAACTCCGGGCAGGCGGACTTGTGGTCGCACCAGTCGCAGAGCCGGTTGCGGGTGGCGGGGAAGTCGCCGGTGGCGACCGCCCGCGAGATGGTCTCCCAGAGCGCCTCCAGCTTGCGCTCCACCGACAGCAGGTCGGCCTCGTCCGGGTCGTAGGTGACCACGTCGCCCCCGCCGCCCAGGTAGACCAGCTGCAGCCGCTTGGGGATGACGCCCTTCCAGCGCCACACCACCAAGGCGTAGAACTTCATCTGGAACATCGCCTTGCCCTCGAAGTCCCGCGAGGGCGCCCGCCCGGTCTTGTAGTCCACCAGCCGGACCTCACCGGTCGGCGCGACGTCGACCCGGTCGATGTACCCGCGCAGCAGCAGACCGGACTCCAGCGCCGTCTCCACGTAGAGCTCCCGCTCCACCGGGTGCAGCCGGGTCGGGTCCTCCAGCCGGAACCACTGCCCGAGCAGCTTCTCGGCGTCGCCCAGCCAGCGGGCCAGCGCGGAGGCGGCCGCGGCCTCGTCCCCGCCGGGCAGGCCGAACAGCTCGGCCAGCTGCGGGCGCTCGCCCAGCAGCCGCTCCCACTGCGGGCGCAGCAGCCCGAGGGCCAGCTCCGGGGTGCGCTCGGCGGCCGGGCTGTCGAACAGCCGCTCCAGCACCGCGTGCACCAGGGTGCCGCGGGTGGCGGCCGGGCTCGGCGGCTCCGGCAGCCGGTCGATCACCCGCAGCCGGTAGAGCAGCGGGCAGGTCATGAAGTCGCCAGCCCGGGAGGGCGACAGGCCGGTGGGGGCGGTGGCCGGCCTCGGCTGCGCGGGCGCGGCGGGGTCGGGGTCGGTCTGCTGCATACCCAGACCCTATTGCCCGGCGCTCACATCTCGCTGTCAGGTCGCTGAGCCGCGGGGAGATGGGCCGAAGAACACACCCGGAGCAGGGCACCGGGCGGGCCCGCGGCACCGGCGGTCCCGGTCGGCGGCACCAACGGGGGCGCACGCCGCGTTGAAAGGGGTATAGAGCCATCCGAGGGGCGCGCACAGAATCGCGCGCGCGATCACGTAGCGTGGGCGCACCGACCGGCGGTACCGAGGGCGAAGGGGCAGCGTGAGCGACACCAGGGGGCAGCAGACCTCCGCGGGACCCGGGCCCCGAGACCCGGACGGGCCGGACGGGGACCAGCCGCGCGGCGGCATCCTGATGGGCCGGCCCTTCGGCGTGCCGGTGTACGTCACGCCGTCCTGGTTCGTGATCGCCGCCCTGATCACCTGGCTGTTCGGCGGCCGGCTGACCGAGATCCTGCCCGACCTGGGCTACACCCGCTACCTGGTCGCGCTCTCCTTCGCCGTGGCGTTCTACGCCTCCGTGCTGGTCCACGAGCTGGCCCACACCGTGGTCGCCAAGCACTACCGGCTCGGGGTCCGGCGGATCCGGCTGCAGTTCTTCGGCGGCGTCTCGGAGATCGAGAAGGAGGCCGAGACCCCGGCCCGGGAGTTCTGGCTGGCCTTCGTCGGCCCGCTGCTCTCGCTGGTCCTCGGCGGCCTGTTCTACCTGGCCATGCAGGGGGTCGAGGCCGGCACCGTGCCGGGGGTGCTGCTGGCCGGGCTGACGGTCTCCAACCTGGTGGTCGCCGCGTTCAACCTGCTGCCCGGCCTCCCGCTGGACGGCGGCCGGATGCTGCGGGCCGTGGTCTGGGGCGTCACCGGCCGGCCGATGACGGGCACCGTCGCCGCCTCCTGGGCCGGACGGGCCCTCGCCCTGGTGGTGCTGTTCGGACTCCCGCTGTTCAGCGCCGCCCAGGCCGGACCCGGGCAGTCCACCGCCGACAGCCTGATCGACGGGGTGCTCGCCGCCGTGCTCGCGGTGATCATCTGGAACGGCGCCACCGCCGGGGTCCGCAACGCCCGCCTCAAGGAGGTCCTGCCCCGGATCAAGGTCCGCGACTTCACCCGCCGGGCCGTCCACGTCACCGCCGACACCCCGCTCGGCGAGGCGATGCGCCAGGCCCGGGAGGCCGAGGCCGGCGCGATCCTGGTGGTGGACGGCCGGGGCGAGCCGGTCGGGCTGGTCAAGGAGCACGCCGTCAGCGGCATCCCCGAGCACCGGCGCCCCTGGATGGCGGTCGGCGCCCTCGCCCGCGACCTGGAACCCGGCCTGCGGATCCCGCTCGACCTCACCGGCGAGCAGCTGCTGGCCGCCCTGCGCCGCACCCCCGCCACCGAGTACCTGGTGGTCCGCCCGGACGGCACGCCGTACGGGGTGCTCACCCTGGCCGACCTGGAGCGGCGGCTGACCGCCGCACTGGCGGGGCGTCCCTAGGACGGGCACTGGTCGGACGGGCGTCCGGCTTCCCCTAAGATTGTCCGCATGTCCGAACCGACCGGTGCCACCCGCCGACGCGGGCCCTTCCAGGTCGGGGACCAGGTTCAGCTGACCGACCCCAAGGGCCGTCACTACACGTTCACTCTCCAGGCCGGGAACCAGTTCCACACCCACAAGGGTGCGTTCCCCCACGACGAGCTGATCGGTGCCCCCGAGGGCACTGTTGTGCGTACCACGGGCAACGTGCCCTATCTGGCGCTGCGACCCCTGCTCCCCGACTACGTCCTGTCCATGCCCCGCGGTGCGGCGGTGATCTACCCCAAGGACGCGGGCCAGATCCTCGCCATGGCCGACATCTTCGCGGGCGCCCGCGTGGTCGAGGCCGGCGTCGGCTCCGGAGCGCTGAGCAGCTACCTGCTGCGCGCCGTCGGCGACACCGGCATGCTCGCCTCGTACGAGCGCCGCGAGGACTTCGCCGAGATCGCCAAGGGCAACGTCGAACGCTACTTCGGCGGCCCGCACCCGGCGTGGAAGCTCACCGTCGGCGACCTCCAGGACAACCTGGTGGAGACCGACGTCGACCGCGTCATCCTTGACATGCTCGCCCCCTGGGAGTGCCTGGACGTCGCCTCCAAGGCGCTCGTCCCCGGCGGCCTGATCTGCTGCTACGTGGCCACCACCACCCAGATGTCGCGGACCGTCGAGGCGCTGCGCGAGCACGGCACCTTCACCGAGCCGCAGGCCTGGGAGACCATGGTCCGCACCTGGCACCTGGAGGGCCTCGCGGTCCGCCCGGACCACCGGATGATCGGCCACACCGGCTTCCTGCTCACCGCCCGCCGGCTCGCCGACGGCGTCGAGCCGCCGCTGCGCCGCCGCCGCCCCGCCAAGGGCGCGTACGGCGAGGACTACGACACCGGCGCCGAGCCCGAGCTCAGCCTCGCCGAGCGCGCCGCGGTCCGCCGCGCCGCCCGCCAGGCCGCCGCGCACGACGCGCGCGAACTCGACTGACCGTCACCGTGGACCACCCGCGAGGGGTGGCGCACCGGGCACCCGCCCGGGGCGCCACCCCTCGCGGCACACCACCGCTGACCTGCCGTCCGACCCGGTGCGGACAGGGCCGTCCGGGTGTGGGACGATGCTCGCTCACAGCACCCACCGTGCCGATCAGGCACCGTACCGGTGGAGGGGACTGCCTGGTGGAAGCAGCGGTCGAGACGGCACAGACGATGACCGGGAACGACGGACCGGGCATACCCGCCCACGCCCGTCCCGGACTGCGGCACTGGGCCCTGGTGGCCGCCGGCTGCGCCGCCGTGGTCGGCGGGGCGCTCGCCGCCACCCCCGCCACCGGCAGCGTCCGGGCCGCCGCCCCGACGGCCACCACCCCCGCCCCGGCGGCCGCCGCACCCGACCCGGCCAAGGCCGAACTGCCGCTGGACTGCGGCCCGTTCCCGGTCGCCATCGGCTCCAGCTTCCCCGCCGACCTCGGCGGCAACCGCCCGGTCACCGTGGTCGCCGCGCACTGCGCCGCCGACAACGGCACCCCGCCCGACGGCATCTACCTGCTCGGCCCCGGCACCGGCGGACGCCCGGTGGTGCTGGAGACCCTGCTGCGCCCCGAGGAGAACCTCACCGTCACCCGGCTCGCCCCGGCCGGCGGCTTCGTCACCGCGCACGTCCAGGGGTACTCGGACGAGGACGTGCCGCGCTGCTGCCCGGACGTGTCGAAGGACCTCAGCTGGGTCCGCCGGGACGGCCGCTGGACCCGCGGCGAGGGCACCGCGCCGACCACCCAGGTCTGAGCGGCCGGCGCACGCCCGGCGGCCGCGCCGGGCGCTACTCGGCGTCCGGCCCGTAGACCTCGACCCGGTCGGCGACCCGGCGCACGTGGATGCAGTCGCCGGGGCAGTCCTTGGCGGAGTCCACCACGTCCTGAAGCAGCGTCAGCGGCACCGGCGCACTGTCGCCGGGCTGCTGGCGCAGCTCGTCGTCCGGGCCCTTCACGTAGGCCAGGCCGTCGATGTCGAGCTCGAAGACCTCCGGCGCGTACTGCACGCAGATACCGTCACCGGTGCACAGGTCCTGGTCGATCCATACTTCGAGCGCCTCGCCGGACTCCGACATGTCCCCTGCCGTTTCTGATCCGGGTTGCCCCGATTTCGTAGGCAATCCCGCCATTCGTACAACGATCGCACCGCTTTCCACGGTCACGATCAGGTATTGACCCGATCGACGATACATCTGGTCCGCTTTGAATCGTCGGCCGGTGGGCATCTCCTCTACCAGAGGGGAAGCACGCGAGGGCGAAGATCGGACACGCCCACTCCATCTTTCTTGATCTAGGGGTTTACGGACCCCTGGTCCCAGGTAGGGTCTGGAAGCGTCCAGCTCCCCCAGGAGGAGGTGAGGACCGTGGCCGCCCACGATGACGACTACAACCGCAGCGCCGGCCGGCCTGCTCGTGGTTCCGACGAGGCCGCACAGGTCTCGTACCTTGAGCAGGAAATCGCTGTGCTGCGCCGCAAGCTGGCCGACTCGCCGCGAAACTCGAGAGTTCTCGAGGAGCGCATCGTCGAGCTCCAGACCAATCTGGCCGGGGTCTCCGCCCAGAACGAACGGCTCGCCTCCACACTCCGTGAGGCCCGCGACCAGATCGTGGCCCTCAAGGAGGAGGTCGACCGGCTCGCCCAGCCTCCCGCCGGATTCGGCACCTTCCTCAGCCGCAACGAGGACGGTACCGCCGACATCTTCACCGGTGGGCGCAAGCTCCGTGTGAACGTCAGCCCCAGCGTCGACCTCGACGAGCTGCGCCGCGGCCAGGAGGTGATGCTCAACGAGGCGCTCAACGTCGTGGACGCGATGGCCTTCGAGAGCATCGGCGACATCGTCACCCTCAAGGAGGTCCTCGAGGACGGCGAGCGCGCCCTGGTCACCGGGCACACCGACGAGGAGCGCGTGGTCCGGCTCGCCGAGCCGCTGCACGGGATCACGCTGCGCCCCGGCGACGCCCTGCTGCTGGAGCCCCGCTCCGGCTACGTGTACGAGGTGGTGCCGAAGTCCGAGGTCGAGGAGCTGGTCCTCGAGGAGGTCCCGGACATCGACTACCGGCAGATCGGCGGTCTGCACAACCAGATCGAGCAGATCCGGGACGCGGTCGAGCTGCCCTACCTGCACGCCGACCTGTTCCGGGAGTACGAGCTGCGCCCGCCCAAGGGCGTGCTGCTGTACGGCCCGCCCGGCTGCGGCAAGACGCTGATCGCCAAGGCGGTGGCCAACTCGCTGGCCAAGAAGGTCGCCGAGGTCACCGGCCGCCCGCAGGGCAAGAGCTACTTCCTCAACATCAAGGGCCCCGAGCTGCTCAACAAGTACGTCGGCGAGACCGAGCGGCAGATCCGCCTGGTCTTCCAGCGGGCCCGGGAGAAGGCGAGCGAGGGCACGCCCGTCATCGTCTTCTTCGACGAGATGGAGTCGCTGTTCCGCACCCGTGGATCGGGCGTCAGCTCGGACGTGGAGAACACCATCGTCCCGCAGCTGCTCGCCGAGATCGACGGTGTGGAGGGCCTGGAGAACGTCATCGTGATCGGCGCCTCCAACCGCGAGGACATGATCGACCCGGCGATCCTGCGGCCCGGCCGCCTGGACGTCAAGATCAAGATCGAGCGGCCGGACGCCGAGGCGGCGAAGGACATCTTCTCCAAGTACCTCAAGGAGACGCTGCCCTTCCACCCGGACGACGTCAAGGAGCACGACGGCTCGCTGCCGGCCACCGTGGCGGCGATGATCCAGTCCGTGGTGGAGCGGATGTACTCGGAGACCGAGGACAACCGCTTCCTGGAGGTCACCTACGCCAACGGTGACAAGGAGGTCCTGTACTTCAAGGACTTCAACTCCGGCGCCATGATCCAGAACATCGTGGACCGGGCGAAGAAGATGGCCATCAAGGACTTCCTCGACCACGGCCAGCGGGGCCTGCGCGTCTCCCACCTGCTCGCCGCCTGCGTCGACGAGTTCAAGGAGAACGAGGACCTGCCCAACACCACCAACCCGGACGACTGGGCCCGGATCTCGGGCAAGAAGGGCGAGCGGATCGTCTTCATCCGCACGCTGGTCACCGGCAAGCAGGGCGCCGAGTCCGGCCGCTCCATCGACACTGTCGCCAACACGGGGCAGTACCTCTAAGCGGCGGTCACCCTCCGTCCGGCTGCGGAGCCTACGGGCCCCGCGGCCGGACGGCGTGTCTCGGGGGCCGGCCGCAGGGGGCGGGCCAAGCTCGAACCGTCGGCGGCGGACCGCCGGCGGAGCCGAAAACAGCGGGACGTCAGTACCCCAGCCCGGCGGGGGCGGGGTACCGGGCAAGGAGGGCCGCATGACCGTACGGCGCGTGATGGGGATCGAGACCGAGTACGGAATCTCCGTGCCCGGCCACCCGAACGCCAACGCCATGCTCACCTCGTCCCAGATCGTCAACGCGTACGCGGCGGCGATGCACCGGGCCCGGCGGGCCCGCTGGGACTTCGAGGAGGAGAATCCGCTCCGCGACGCCCGGGGTTTCGACCTCGCGCGGGACGTCGCGGACGCCAGCCAGCTCACCGACGAGGACATCGGCCTCGCCAACGTCATCCTGACCAACGGCGCCCGGTTCTACGTCGACCACGCGCACCCCGAGTACAGCTCGCCCGAGGTCACCAACCCGCGCGACGCCGTGCTCTGGGACAAGGCCGGCGAGCGGATCATGGCCGAGGCGGCGGCCCGCGCCCTGGAACTGCCGAACGGGCAGCCGATCCACCTGTACAAGAACAACACCGACAACAAGGGCGCCTCCTACGGCACCCACGAGAACTACCTGATGAAGCGGGCGACCCCGTTCGCCGACATCGTCCGCCACCTGACCCCGTTCTTCGTCTCCCGCCAGGTGGTCACCGGGGCCGGCCGGGTGGGCCTGGGCCAGGACGGCTCCGCCAACGGCTTCCAGATCAGCCAGCGGGCGGACTACTTCGAGGTCGAGGTGGGCCTCGAGACCACCCTCAAGCGCCCGATCATCAACACCCGCGACGAGCCGCACGCCGACGCCGAGAAGTACCGCCGGCTGCACGTGATCATCGGCGACGCCAACCTCTCGGAGATCTCCACCTACCTCAAGCTGGGCACCACCTCGCTGGTGCTCTCGATGATCGAGGACGGCTTCATCGCCGTCGACCTCGCCGTCGACCAGCCGGTGCGCACCCTGCACCGGGTCTCCCACGACCCCGGGCTGGAGTACCTGATCACGCTGCGCAGCGGCCGCAAGCTGACCGCCGTCCAGTTGCAGATGGAGTACTGCGAGCTGGCCCGCAAGTACGTCGAGGACCGCTTCGGCCAGGACGCCGACGACCAGACCGTCGACGTCCTGGCGCGCTGGGAGGACGTGCTCGGCCGCCTGGAGCGCGACCCGATGAGCCTGTCCCGGCAGCTCGACTGGATCGCCAAGAAGGAGCTGCTGGAGGGCTACCGCCAGCGCGACGGGCTGGGCTGGGAGGCCCCGCGGCTGCACCTGGTCGATCTGCAGTACAGCGACGTACGGGCCGACAAGGGGCTGTACAACCGGCTGGTGGCACGGGAGAGGTTCGACCGGCTGCTGACCGAGGAGGAGGTCCAGCGGGCCGTCCTGAAGCCCCCGGAGGACACCCGGGCGTACTTCCGGGGCCGCTGTCTGGAGCAGTACGCCGAGCACGTGGCCGCCGCCTCCTGGGACTCGGTGATCTTCGACCTGCCCGGCCGGGACTCGCTCCAGCGGGTGCCGACCATGGAGCCGCTGCGGGGCACCAGGAACCACGTCAAGGAGCTGCTGGACCGCTGCCGGACCGCGGAGGAACTGGTCCGGGTGCTCTCCGGCGGGTAACTTTTCGATCACCACGGGTGAACGGCGCCCGGATGGGAATCATCCGGGGGAGAGCCGAGCGTTGAACGATAACCGGGGGCGAGAGCCGCACCCTGTGGATAGGGTCTGACTCAAGCAGCAGACCAAGCCGTGCCAGAGCGATCGAGCGGGGTGAGGGAAATGGCCAGTAAGGACACCGGTGGCGGCCAGCAGCGGGCGAACCGCTCCTCCGAGGAGGTCGAGGAGCAGGCCGCGGAGACGCAGGGCTCCGAGGACCTCAAGGAGCGCCAGGAAAAGCTCGGCGACGACGTCGACGCCGTGCTGGACGAAATCGACGAGGTCCTGGAGTCGAATGCGGAGGACTTCGTCCGCGGATTCGTGCAAAAGGGCGGCCAGTAGACCGGCCCGGGGGCTTCCCCCGGGCCGGGAGAACCGTAGGGAATTCGGGGCGGGCAGCGCTGCAGGCGCCTATCGCGTCTGCGGCGCTGCGTGCTGTCCGGCCCGCGGTGCTCCGCCCCGGCCGACCTCCCGCAAGCGCACCCGGCCGGACATGTGGATCACGGCCGGGAAGCGGGTAAGGTCCGGGTCATCAGCTGCACTGATCGTCCATCGGAAGGAAACGTGTGGAAGCCAACACTGGTGGCACCGGGCGTCTACCGGCTGCCTTCCTGACCCCGGGGTCCTCGTCGTTCATCGACTTCCTGGCCCAGCACTCGCCGTCCCTGCTGCCCGGCGGCCGCACCCTTCCCGAGGGCCTGACGATCGAGGCGCCGCACGGCACCACGATCGTCTCGGCGGTGTTCGAGGGCGGGGTGGTGATCGCCGGTGACCGCCGCGCGACCATGGGCAACGTGATCGCCCAGCGCGACATCGAGAAGGTCTTCCCGGCCGACGAGTACAGCGCGGTCGGCATCGCCGGCACCGCCGGCCTCGCGGTCGAGATGGTCCGGCTGTTCCAGCTGGAGCTGGAGCACTACGAGAAGATCGAGGGCGCGGTCCTCTCGCTGGAGGGCAAGGCCAACCGGCTCACCACGATGATCCGGTCCAACCTCGCGATGGCCATGCAGGGCCTGGCGGTGGTCCCGGTCTTCGCCGGCTACGACCTCGACCTCGGCCGGGGCCGGATCTTCACCTACGACGTCACCGGCGGCCGCTCCGAGGAGCGCGGGTTCGCCGCGACCGGCTCGGGTTCGGTCTTCGCCCGGGGCTCGATGAAGAAGCTCTACCGGGACGGCCTGAGCGCCGAGCAGGCGGCCACGCTCGCCGTCCAGGCGCTCTACGACGCCGCCGACGACGACTCCGCCACCGGTGGCCCGGACCTCGCCCGGGGGATCTACCCGATCGTCTCGGTGATCACCGAGGACGGCTTCCGCCGGCTCGCCGACGACGAGGTCTCCGGCATCGCGGCCTCCATCACGGCCGGCCGCCGCGACCACCCCAACGGCCCGCAGGCCCCGCTCCTCTAGCCCACCCGCGCTCCCATCGGAAAGGACGGTCCTCAGGTGTCCACACCGTTCTACGTCTCGCCCCAGCAGGCCATGGCGGACCGCGCGGAGTACGCCCGCAAGGGCATCGCCCGCGGGCGCAGCGTGGTCGTGCTGACCTACACCGACGGCATCCTGTTCGTCGCCGAGAACACCTCCCGGGCGCTGCACAAGGTGTCCGAGATCTACGACAAGATCGCCTTCGCCGCGGTCGGCCGGTACAACGAGTTCGAGAACCTGCGGATCGGCGGCGTGCGCTATGCCGACCTGCGCGGGTACTCCTACGACCGGGCCGACGTGACCGCCCGCGGCCTGGCCAACGTGTACGCGCAGACCCTGGGCACCATCTTCTCCTCGGTCGGCGAGAAGCCGTACGAGGTGGAGCTGATCGTCGCGGAGGTCGGCCGGACCGGCGAGGACGACCAGATCTACCGGCTGACCCCGGACGGTTCGGTGGTCGACGAGAAGAACTCGGTCGTGGTCGGCGGCAACGCCGACTCCATCGGCAACTACCTGGGCCAGCGTCACCGGGCCGGACTGAACCTGGCCGAGGCGCTCAAGGTGGCGGTGGACGCACTCGCCCGCGACCCCAACGGCGGCTCCCCGCGCACGCTCACCCCCGAGCAGCTGGAGGTGGCGGTGCTGGACCGCCAGCGGCCCCAGCAGCGCAAGTTCAAGCGGATCCTGGGCGGCCAGCTGTCCCGGCTGCTGAGCGGCGACCAGAGCGCGGCCGACGACGCCGCGGAGGCGGCGGCGGACGAGCCGAAGGCCGCGGGCACCGACACCACCGGTGGCACCACCGGCGAGGAGTCCGCCGGGGAGTGACCCGGCGGTGTGGATCCCGTGCGGAGCGAGAAATCGAGCCGTACGGGATTCACGTGCGCCTGCGGGGATTTGACGGCCCGCCGTGATCGGATTGGCATCGTCGGATTGGGTTTCGAAAGGCCCGCGAAAGAGAAAAGATGCCTCATGGACCGCCGAATTTTCGGGCTGGAGAACGAGTACGGTGTCACGTGTACGTTTCGGGGACAACGGCGTCTGTCTCCGGACGAGGTGGCCAGGTACCTCTTCCGCCGCGTAGTTTCCTGGGGCCGCAGCAGCAATGTCTTCCTGCGCAACGGTGCACGCCTGTACCTCGATGTGGGCTCGCACCCCGAGTACGCCACCCCCGAGTGCGACGACGTCACCGAGCTGGTGACGCACGACAAGGCCGGCGAACGCATCCTCGAAGGGCTGCTCGTGGACGCCGAGCGGCGCCTGCACGAGGAGGGCATCGCCGGCGACGTCTACCTCTTCAAGAACAACACCGACTCCGCCGGAAACTCCTACGGCTGCCACGAGAACTACCTGGTGGCCCGGCACGGCGAGTTCTCCCGGCTGGCGGACGTGCTGATCCCGTTCCTGGTGACCCGCCAGCTGATCTGCGGGGCGGGCAAGGTGCTGCAGACCCCGCGCGGCGCGGTGTTCTGCGTCAGCCAGCGGGCCGAGCACATCTGGGAGGGCGTCAGCTCGGCGACCACCCGTTCCCGGCCGATCATCAACACCCGGGACGAGCCGCACGCCGACGCGGAGCGCTACCGGCGGCTGCACGTGATCGTCGGCGACTCCAACATGTCGGAGACCACCACCCTGCTCAAGGTGGGCGCCACCGACCTGGTGCTGCGGCTGATCGAGGCCGGCGTGGTGATGCGCGACCTCACCCTGGAGAACCCGATCCGGGCGATCCGAGAGGTCAGCCACGACCTGACCGGCACCCACCAGGTCCGGCTGGCCAACGGCCGGGAGGCCAGCGCGCTGGACATCCAGGAGGAGTACTTCACCAAGGCGCTGGAGTTCGCCGACCGCAAGGGCCTCAACACCGGCACCATCGCCCGGGTGCTCGACCTGTGGGGCCGCACCCTGGAGGCGGTCCGCACCGAGGACCTCGGCCGGGTCGGCAACGAGATCGACTGGATCATGAAGTACCAGCTGATCGAGCGGTACCGCGAGAAGCACCAGATGACCATGTCCAACCCGCGGGTCGCCCAGATCGACCTGGCGTACCACGACATCCACCGCCGCCGCGGGCTGTTCTACCTGCTCCAGAACAAGGGGCAGGCGACCCGGGTGACCACCGACCTGAAGACCTTCGAGGCGAAGTCGGTGCCGCCGCAGACCACCCGGGCGCGGCTGCGCGGCGACTTCATCCGCCGGGCCCAGGAGCAGCGCCGTGACTTCACGGTGGACTGGGTGCACCTGAAGCTGAACGACCAGGCGCAGCGGACGGTGCTGTGCAAGGACCCGTTCCGTTCGGTGGACGAGCGGGTGGAGAAGCTGATCGCCGGGATGTGATCCGGCGGGCCCGGGGGTGGCGGTCGGACGGTGGTCCGGCCGCCACCCCTCGGCCTTGCCCGGACGGCGGCGCGCCCCTTGCGCCTCCGGCATCCGGGACGAATCGGGCCATACGCTGACCTTCATGCGTAGATTCGCCGCCCTTCTGGCCGTCCCCCTCGCCGTCCTGCTGGCCGCCTGCAGCAGCGGCTCCGGATCCTCGACGGGGGCCACGGCCTCCGCGACCTCGGCGGGACCGGTGGAGGTGCCGAGCCCGGTCGCCTCGGCCGACCCGATGCCCACGGTGTCGGGGAGCTTCGGGACCAAGGCGACCATCACGCTCCCGGACGCCAAGCCGAGCGGCCAGTTCGTGGTGAACACCGTCTCCGAGGGCAACGGCTCCACGGTGGCGAAGAACGACTGGGTCACCGTCAACTACACCGCGAAGAACTGGACCACCGGGAAGGACCTGCCCAGTTCGTACGACGCGGGCGGCAAGCCGCAGCTGTACCAGGCCGGCAGCGGCGGGCTGGTGCCGGCCTTCGACCAGAGCGTGGAGGGCAAGAAGGTCGGCAGCCGGGTGCTGGTGGTGGCGCCGCCCGCGGCGGGCTTCGGCAGCCAGGGCAACACCGCGCTCGGGATCGGCGCGGACGACACCGTGGTGTTCGTGCTGGACATCATGCAGTCCGTGCCGCAGGACGCCACCATCACCGGGACGATGGCGGAGCCGCCCGCCGACATGCCGCAGGTGAAGGACAACGGCAAGGCCGCCCCGACCATCACGATCCCGCCCGGCCAGGCGCCGCCGACCGACCTGCAGACCTTCGTGCTGGTGAAGGGGGACGGCAAGGAGGTCACCTCCGGACAGACCCTGCTGGTGCAGTACACCGGTGTGGTCTGGGCGGACGGCAAGCAGTTCGACTCCTCGTGGAGCCACGGCGGCGCACAGGCCCTCCAGGTGGGCACCGGCAGCCTGATCAAGGGCTGGGACCAGGCGCTGGTCGGCCAGACCGTCGGCAGCCGGGTGATGCTGGTGGTGCCGCCGTCGCTGGGCTACGGCGACAAGGCGAGCGGCAGCATCCCCGCCAATTCGACCCTGGTGTTCGTGATCGACATTCTCGAGGCGGTCTGATCCCATGGGGTCGGACGGGCGTTCGCCGAACCTGAACGCCCGTCCTCATGGTGACCTGACATACTGCTGCCCTTCCGCAGTGGTGCCTGTCGTCGGGCGAGATGAATTGGGGAGTCATGTCTGAGAAAGCGTCGAGTCCGGGCGAGGCGGGCACCGCGAACGGCGCGGTGGGCCCCGGCCCGGCGTCGCCCGAACGCGAGTCGATCGTCGTGCCGCCGTCGGTCCTGGCCCAGCAGGCCGGCTGGGGTCCCGCCCCGGCCGCCCCGGTCGCGCCCGGCCCCGACGAGCAGCCGCAGATCTTCGCGTCGACCCGGCGCCGCCCGGACCTCTCGGAGGCCGGCTACAACGAGAACCCGCCCGGGGTGGGCAAGCTCGGTGTGATCCTCGGCACCGTCCTCGCGCTGCTGCTGGTCGGCGGCGGCGTGACGATGTACCTGACCAACAAGTCGGACTCGAAGAGCTCGGCCGCCAAGTCCGACGCGGCGCCGACCGCGGCGCCGTCGCCCACCGAGGCCCCGGTGCCGCCGATCAAGGACACCGCCAAGGTGCTCCCGACGGTCACCGGCGACTTCGGCAGCAAGGCCACCATCACGCTGCCCAAGGAGGCGGCCGACGGCACCTTCGTGGTCAAGGAGCTGATCCCGGGCAACGGCCCGAAGGTGGACAAGAACAACTGGGTCACCGCCGACTTCACCGCGATGAACTGGACCACCGGCAAGGAGATCCAGGGCTCGTACGAGGGCGGCAAGCCGCAGCTGTTCCAGGCCGACGGCGGTCAGCTGATCCCGGCCCTGGACGCCGCGGTCACCGGCCACAAGGTGGGCAGCCGCCTGCTGGTGGTGGCCCCGCCGGCCGCCGCCTTCCGGGACCAGGGCAGCCAGGGCATGGGCGTCGGCCCGACCGACAACCTGGTCTTCGTGATCGACATCCGCAACGCCAACGCGCCCGACGCGGTGGTCAGCGGCGACGTCACCCCGCCGCCGGCGGACTTCCCGAAGGTCAAGGACAACGGCAAGAAGGCGGCCGACATCACCCCGGTCCCCGGGGCCGCCGACCCGACCGAGCTGAAGACCGCCGTGCTGATCCAGGGCAAGGGCCGCAAGGTCGAGTCCGGCGAGGGCGTCCTGGTCCAGTACACCGGCGCGCTCTACAAGGACGGCAAGAAGTTCGACTCCTCGCTCGACCGCGGGCAGGCGTTCTCCTTCGTCACCGGCGGCGGCAACGTCATCGAGGGCTGGGACAAGGGCCTGGTCGGCCAGACCATCGGCAGCCGGGTCGAGCTGGTGATCCCCGCCTCGCTGGCCTACAAGGACCAGGCCAAGGACACCATCCCGGCCAACTCCACCCTGGTCTTCGTGGTGGACATCCTGGACGCCGGCATCGGCGGCGGCAGCTGAGGGATAATGATCGGGTAACCGGACGCGGGGCAACTCGCGGCCGGGCCTGACTTCGACGGGCGGCGGCCGGTCGTACCGTGGTCCTGGACAGGACCTCGGCGCGGGCGGCTGCCGCCGCGTCATGTGTCTATCAGCGAACGAGAAGAGTCTGTTGTGAGCATCAGCAAGCCGGAGATCGACTTCCCGGTCGGCGACGCGCCGAAGGACCTCCAGATCCGCGACATCGTGGTCGGCGACGGCGCCGAGGCCAAGGCCGGCGCGGTCGTCGAGGTCCACTACGTGGGCGTCACCTTCGAGACCGGCGAGGAGTTCGACGCCTCCTGGAACCGCGGCCAGTCCTTCCGCTTCCCGCTCGGCGCCGGCCGCGTCATCAAGGGCTGGGACCAGGGCGTCCAGGGCATGAAGGTCGGCGGCCGCCGCGAGCTGGTCATCCCGGCGCACCTGGCGTACGGCAACCAGTCGCCGAGCCCGCTCATCCCGGCCGGTTCGACCCTGATCTTCGTGGTCGACCTGCTCGGCGTCTGACCGCGGGTCCACGAGGGGCCGCATCCCGCTCGGCGGGGTGCGGCCCCTCGCCCGTGCGGACTCGGCTTTTGCACAGCGTGCCCGGACCGGTACGGTCGGGTCGCCGGATCAAGAATGTCCCGCCGAGACCCACCAGGAAGGTCCGCGATGGCGATCGCCAAGGCAGAGCGGCTGATGAACCTCGCCCTGTGCCTGATGAACACCAGACGCCCGCTCTCCAAGAAGGAGCTCCGGGAGTCCGTCGAGGCCTACCGTGAGGCCTGGCAGCAGGGCAGCGAGGACGCCTTCAACCGGATGTTCGAACGGGACAAGGACGACCTGCGCGAACTCGGCCTGGTCATCGACGTCGACGAGAACGCCCTCGACGGCGAGGTCGGCTACCTGGCCCGCCGGGACCGCAACCGGCTCCCGGAGATCGCGCTGGACGCCGAGGAGGCCGCCGCGCTGACCCTGGCCGCCCGGGTCTGGCAGCAGGCCAAGATGTCCGGTGCGGCCAGCGGCGCGCTGCAGAAGCTCCGCGCGGCCGGCGTGCCGTTCGCCGAGGACGCCGAGCACAGCGCCCTCGAACCGCGGATCCCGGCCCGCGAGGCCGCCTTCGAGCCGCTGCTCACCGCCGCCCGCGACCGCCGCCCGGTCTCCTTCGAGTACCGCAAGGCCGGTGCCGCGGCTGCCGAGCAGCGCGCCGTCGAACCGTGGGCGCTGGAGTGCTGGCGCGGCCACTGGTACCTGGCCGGCTTCGACCGGGACCGGCAGGACGCCCGGGTGTTCCGGCTCAGCCGGATCACCGGCCGGGTCCGCTCCCGGGCCGGTGAGTTCACCGGCACGGTGCCCGAGCACATGGACGTCCGGGCCACCGTGGCCCGGTTCGCCGGCGAGGGCGCCACCACCGCCGCCACCGTCCGGCTGCGCCGGGGCGCCGCCTTCCCGCTGCGCACCAAGGCGCTGGGCAGCCGGCACGTCGACGAGCAGTGGGACGAGCTGGAGATCCCGTACGGCCACGGACTCGGCGCCGACCTGGCCGAGTTCGGCCCGGACGTCGTGGTGCTGGGCCCGGACGACCTGCGGGCGGATGTCATCGAGCGGCTGCGGGCCGTCGCGGGACTTGGGGAGTAGGGGCAGATGAGCAACGCGATCGACCAGACCCGGCGGATGCTCTCCCTGGTCACCTACCTGCGCGAGCGACCGGGCGCCGAGGTGGCCGAGGTGGCGCGCGCCTTCGGCATCACCGAGCGCGAGCTGATCGGCGACCTCAACGTGCTGCCGATGTGCGGGACCAGCTTCCGCGGCGGCGACCTGCTCGACATCGACACCGACGGCGAGCGGATCTGGTGGCACAACGTCGACGACGTGGCCCAGCCGCTGCGGCTGGCCGCCGACGAGGCGACCGCGCTGCTGGTCGCCGCCCGCGCGGTGGCCGGCCTGCCCGGACTGCGCGAGCGGGACCGGCAGGCGCTCACCCGGGCCGTCGCCAAGATCGAGGACGCGGCCGGCGAGAGCGCCGAGTCCAGTGCCCGGGTCGGCGTCACCTTCGAGGCCGAGGGCCAGGTCTTCGCCGACATCGACCGGGCGCTCAGCGAGGGCCGGCTGATCTGGCTGCGCTACTGGTCGCACGGCCGCGGCGGGATGACCGAGCGCGAGGTCGACCCGATCCGGCTGGTCACCGAGGGCCACACCTACCTCGAGGGCTGGTGCCGCACCTCCGAGGACCGGCGGATCTTCCGGCTGGACCGGGTGGCCGAGATCAAGGTCCTGGACGAACCCGCCAACCCGCCCCGGCTCCAGCCGCGGGACTTGTCGGCCGGCCTGGTCAACCCGGGCGCCGACGACCCCGAGGTGGTGGTCGAGGTCGGCCCCGGCGGCCGCTGGGTCGCCGAGTACTACACCCACGACTCGGCCGAGGAACTGCCCGACGGCGGCCTGCGGATCACCCTGCGCAGCGCCGACCCGACCGGGCTGCGTCCGCTGGCGCTGCGGCTCGGCCGGGACGGCCGGATCGTCTCCCCGCCCGAGCTCGCCGAGCAGGCCGCGGCGGCCGCGCTCGCCGCGCTGGACGCCTACCGGGACGGGCAGGTCTGAGCGCCGGTGGGGGAGGGCACCAGGTTCAAGGTCTACTGCTCCCAGTGCCGGGAGAAGGTGGAGCTGGCGGTCACGGAGTTCCGGCTGGCCCTCGGGGCCACCGCGGAGCGCACCTTCTACAGCTTCACCTGCCCCTCTTGCGGGGCGGCGGTGCGCAAGACCGCCGGTGAGAAGATCGTCGCGGCGCTGACCGCCGCGGGGGTGCGGACGATGCGGCTGCTGCCGGTGGACGGCTAGCGAACGCGGGACGGATAGGGTCACGGGCATGCAGTGGATCATTGTCGCCGCCGTGCTGGCGGCCACCGCGGGCCTGCTGGTGCTCGGCGTCCTGGCGGCGCGGGTGTGGCTCGACGTCCGGGCGCTGGCGCGGGAGGTCGACCGGGCCTCGCGGGCGCTGGCCGGGGCGGCGGGCGGGCTCGCGGGCCGGTCGGCGGGCTGACCGGCCGGGTTACCCTCTAGGGCAGGGCCCTGCGGTGCGGCAGGTGCCCCGCTGCGTGGTCGCGCGGCCGAGGGCTGCCGGGTGGTTGCCGGGCCGACACCGGCAGCGGCTACCATCGCCCGCAGCAGGGCAGTACCCGGAAATGGCCGGCCTGACGACAGGCCGGTACGGGGACCCGTCGCCCGGCGGGTTCTGTCGCACGAGTTCGAGGACCGGGGTTGAGCAAGTCTTCCAAAGCACCCAAGGACCCCGAGGGCCGGATGGCCCTCGCGGATCACCTGCGCGAGCTGCGCAGCCGGCTGGTGAAGTCGGTCCTGGCGATCCTGGTCTTCACGCTCGTCGCCGCCTACTTCCACAACCAGCTGATCGACTTCCTCAGTGCGCCGCTGCCCCGGTGCGGGCCGGACAACAAGCCGCTGCCGGGTGACACCAACTGCGCGAGCGTCGTCAACATCGGCCTGCTGACCCCGTTCAACCTGGTGCTGAAGGTCAGCCTGACGGCCGGCCTGGTGGCGGCCACCCCGGTGTGGCTGTACCAGCTGTGGCAGTTCGTCTCGCCCGGTCTGCACAAGCACGAGCGGCGCTACTCGATGGCGTTCCTGGCGGCCGGCACCCCGCTCTTCCTGGCCGGCGCGGCCTTCGCGTACCTGGTCATGCCGCTGACCGCGCAGATGCTGATCTCGTTCACCGGTGACAAGATCACCAACATCCTGCCGGTCGAGGACTACCTCGACGTGGTCACCAGGATGGTGGTGGTCTTCGGCCTGGGCTTCGAGTTCCCGCTGTTCCTGGTGATGCTGAACTTCGTCAAGGTGCTCACCGGCAAGCGGATGCTCGGCTGGTGGCGCGCGATGGTCATGGCGATCACGGTGTTCGCCGCCTTCGCCACGCCCAGTGCGGACCCGCTGACCATGCTGGCGCTGGCCGCGCCGATCTGGGGCCTGTACTTCCTGGCCGTCGGCATCGCACTGCTCAACGACCGCCGCCGGGCCCGCCGCAACCCCGACGCCGGGCTGGACGACGACGAGGCCTCGCACGTCGACCTGTCGGTGGACGCGGTGGACGGCGCCGAGTCGGTGTCGGCCTCGGCCGCCCCGGCCGCGCCCGCGCCGGTGGTGCCCGCGGCCCGGCACGAGCAGATGGACGACATCACCTGACCGGTCCGTGCGCCACGCCGACGAAGGCCCGTTCCGCCGCCCGGCGGGACGGGCCTTCGGCGTTCCCGGGCCGCGGGGGCGGCGGGGCGGGGAGGGTGCCGGCCGGCGGACCGTCTTGGCAGCCCGTTGGCCATGTGACATATTACTGCCGTGCCCATGCGATCCCCCCACGACGTCGTGGTGATCGGCGCCGGTGTCGTCGGCGCCGCCTGCGCGTACTACGCCACCCTGGCCGGCCTGCGGCCCGCCGTGGTCGACCGCGGCCCGGTGGCCGGCGGCACCACCGGCGCCGGCGAGGGCAACCTGCTGGTCTCCGACAAGGAGCCGGGCCCGGAACTCGACCTCGCGCTGCTCTCCACCCGGCTCTGGCGCGAACTGGCCGCCACCCTCGGCGACGCGGTCGAGTACGAGCCCAAGGGCGGACTGGTGGTCGCGGCCCACCCGGCCGGGCTGGAGCCGCTGCGCCGGTTCGCGGCCGGCCAGGCCGCCGCCGGGGTCGACTGCGCCGAGGTCGAGGGCGACGGACTGGCCGCACTGGAACCGCATCTCGCCCCCGGCCTGGCCGGCGGCTTCCACTACCCCCAGGACGCCCAGGTGCAGCCCGCGCTGGCCGCCGCCCACCTGCTGCGGGCCGCCCGGGCCCGCGGCGCCGAGGTGTTCCTCGGCGAGGAGGTGACCGCCGTGCGCACCCGGGCCGACGGCTCCGTCCTCGGCGTCACCACCGACCGCCGCCGACTCGACGCCCCCGCGGTGGTCAACGCGGCCGGCACCTGGGGCGGCGAGGTGGCCCGGCTCGCCGGGGTCGACCTGCCGGTGCTGCCCCGGCGCGGATTCGTCCTGGTCACCGAACCGCTGCCGCGGATCGTCCGGCACAAGGTCTACGCCGCCGACTACGTCGCGGACGTCGCCAGCGGCTCCGCCGCCCTGCAGACCTCCGCCGTGGTCGAGGGCACCCCGGCCGGGCCGGTCCTGATCGGGGCCAGCCGCGAGCGGGTCGGCTTCGACCGCACCCTCGCGCCCGAGGTGCTGCGCCGGCTGGCCGAGGGGGCCGCCGCCCTCTTCCCCGTGCTGCGCGAGGTCACCGTGCAGCGCGCCTACCGGGGCTTCCGCCCGTACCTGCCGGACCACCTGCCCGCGATCGGCGCCGACCCCCGGGTGCCGGGCCTCCACCACGCCTGCGGCCACGAGGGCGCGGGCATCGGACTGGCCCCCGCCACCGGGCTGCTGATCGCCGGGCAGCTGACCGGCGCCGCGCCGGAACTCGACCTGACCCCGATGCGGCCCGACCGCTTCGCCGACCGGCACCCCGCCGAAGGAGCCCGATGAGCCGCCGCCGCACCCCCGCCGAGCTGGTCGGCGCCGAACCCGGCCCCGCGCACACCATCGAGTTCGACGGCCGGCCGGTCCCCGCCCTGCCGGGGCAGACCATCGCCGCCGCGCTGTGGGCCGACGGCGTCCTCGCCTGGCGCACCACCCGCACCGGGGGCCGGCCGCGCGGCGCGTTCTGCGGCATCGGCGTCTGCTTCGACTGCCTGGCCACCGTCAACGGAGAGCCCAACCGGCGCACCTGCCTGATCCCCGCCGAGCCCGGCGACACCGTCACCACCCAGGAGGGCTACGGCCGTGCCGACCTCGCCGTCTGACCGCTACGACCTCGCGGTGGCCGGGGCCGGCCCCGGCGGCCTGGCCGCCGCCGTCACCGCCGCCGACCTCGGACTGACCGTCGCCCTGGTCGACGCCGGCCCCCGGCCCGGCGGACAGTTCTACCGCCACCCCGCGCCCGCCCTGGGCGCCGCCCGGCCCGAGCGGCTGCACCACGGCTGGTCCGTCTTCGCCGCGCTCACCGCCCGGCTGCGGGCCCACACCGACCGCCGCCGGATCACCCACCTGGCCGGCCACCACGTCTGGACCGCCGAGCGCGCCGACGGCTGGCGGCTGCACGCCACCACCGGCCCCGGCGCCGGGGACACCGCCGTCGTCGAGGCCGCCGCGCTGCTGCTGGCCACCGGCGCGTACGAGCGCCAGCTGCCCTTCCCGGGCTGGACGCTGCCCGGGGTGGTCACGGCCGGCGGCGCCCAGGCCATGCTCAAGTCCTCGCTGGTGCTGCCCGGCCGGCGGATCGTGCTGGCCGGCAGCGGCCCGCTGCTGCTGGCCGCCGCGTCCTCGCTGGTCACCGCCGGGGCCGAGGTGCCCGCGATCGTCGAGGCCGCCGACTACCTCGGCTACGCCCGCGGCCTGCCCGTCCTGCTCGGCAACCCGGCCAAGCTCGCCGAGGGCGCCGGCCACGGCGCCACCCTGCTGCGCCACGGCGTACGGCTGCTGCGCGGCAGCGCGGTCACCGAGGCGCACGGCACCGACCGGGTGACCGCGGTGACCGTGGCCCGGCTGGACCGCCGCTGGCGGCCGGTGCCCGGCACCGAGCGGCGGATCGCCTGCGACGCGGTGGCGGTCGGCCACGGCCTGGTCCCGCAGATCGAGCTCGCCACCGAACTCGGCGCCGCGACCCGGGCCACCCCGGACGGCACGGCCGCCCTCGCCGTCGACGGCGAGCAGCGCACCAGCGTGGACGGCCTGTGGGCGGCGGGGGAGACCTGCGGGGTCGGCGGCGCCGACCTGGCCGTCGCCGAGGGCGTGCTCGCCGCGTACGCGGTGGCCGGGCGGCCCGCCCCGGCCGGGGTGCGGCGCCGCCGCGACCGGCGCCGGGCCTTCGCCGAGCTGATGGCCGCCGCCCACCGGCCCGGCCCGGACTGGACGGGCTGGCTGACCCCGGAGACCGAGATCTGCCGCTGCGAGGAGGTCCCGCTCCGGGCGGTGCGGGAGGCGGTGGCGGAGCTCGGGGCGCGCGACGCCAGGAGCGTCAAGCTGCTCACCCGGGCCGGGATGGGCTGGTGCCAGGGGCGGATGTGCGGCCCGGCGGTGGCCTGTCTGGCGGGGGACGGGCAGGTCCGGGCGGACAGCCGTCCGCTGGCCTGTCCGGTGCCGCTCGGGCAGCTCGCGGGTCCGGCCGGGCCGGACGCCGACTAGACCCTCCGGCGGATTTCCGCCGGGCGGCTCTTGTGGCCGCCCTGCTTCCTCTAATAAAATGTCACACCTCACCACTCAGGGAGAACCCCCCGTGTCCTTCGCACCCCATGACCCCACCCGTCCGTGGCGCGGCATCATGGTCGCCACCGCGCTACCCCTGCGGGACGACCTCTCCGTCGACTACGACGCGTACGCCGAGCACGTCCGCTGGCTGATCGCCAACGGCTGCGACGGCGTCGTCCCGAACGGCTCGCTCGGCGAGTACCAGACCCTCACCGACGAGGAGCGCGCCCGGGTCGTCACGGTCGCGGTCGAGGCCGCCGGTGACGGCTCCCGGGTGATGCCCGGCGTCGCCGCGTACGGCAGCGCCGAGTCCCGCCGCTGGGCCGAGCAGGCCGCCGAGGCCGGGGCCGGCTCGGTCCTGCTGCTGCCGCCCAACGCCTACCGGGCGGACGCCGCCGCCGTCCGCGCCCACTTCGCCGAGGTCGCCGCCGCCGGGATCCCGGTGGTGGCGTACAACAACCCGATCGACACCAAGGTCGACCTGGTCCCCGAGCTGCTGGCGCAGCTGCACACGGCCGGTTCGATCGTCGCGGTCAAGGAGTTCAGCGGCGACGTCCGCCGGGCCTACGAGATCGCCGAACTGGCCCCCGGCCTGGACCTGTTGATCGGCGCCGACGACGTCCTGCTGGAGCTGGCCCTGGCCGGCGCCGTCGGCTGGATCGCCGGCTACCCGAACGCGCTGCCGCAGGCCTCCGCCGAGCTCTACCGCGCCGCGGTCGCCGGTGACCTGGCGACCGCGCTGCCGCTCTATCGGTCGCTGCACCGGCTGCTGCGCTGGGACTCCAAGATCGAGTTCGTGCAGGCGATCAAGCTGTCGATGGACATCGCCGGCCGCCCCGGCGGCCCGGTCCGCCCGCCGCGCGGCCCGCTCTCCGCGGAGACCGAGGCGGCCGTCCGCGCCGCCACCGAGAAGGCGCTCGCCGAGGGCCTGAAGTAGCCACCGCCAGCGGGGCCGGCTGCGGGGACAGCCGGCCCGCCGGGCCAGGACAAGGAGCTCTGCACCCATGCGCAGCCGTCACGTCTTCCACGCCGTCGACTCGCACACCGAGGGCATGCCGACCCGGGTCGTCACCGGCGGTTTCGGCACCATCCCCGGCGCGACCATGGCCGAGAAGCGGGTCCACTTCCAGCAGCACCTCGACCACTTCCGCACCCTGCTGATGTACGAGCCCCGCGGCCACGCCGCGATGAGCGGCGCGATCCTGCAGCCGCCGACCAGGCCGGACGCCGACTTCGGCGTGCTGTACATCGAGGTCTCCGGGCTGCTGCCGATGTGCGGGCACGGCACCATCGGCGTCGCCACCGTGCTGGTGGAGACCGGCATGGTGGAGGTGGTCGAGCCGGTCACCACGGTCCGCCTGGACACCCCGGCCGGTCTGGTGGTCGCCGAGGTCCGGGTCGAGGACGGCGCCGCGCTGGACGTCACCATCCGCAACGTCCCCTCGTACGCGGCCGCGCTGGACCGCAAGGTGGAGGTGCCGGGCTTCGGCGCCGTCACCTACGACCTGGCCTACGGCGGCAACTTCTACGCGATCCTGCCGCTCGCCGACCTCGGCCTGCCGTTCGAACGCGAGCGCAAGCAGGACATCCTGGACGCCGGCCTGGCGGTGATGGCGGCGATCAACGCCGACGACCGTCCGGTGCACCCCGAGGACCCGTCCATCCACGGCTGCCACCACGTCCAGCTGCTCGCCCCCGGCTCCACCGCGGAGCACTCCCGGCACGCGATGGCCATCCACCCCGGCTGGTTCGACCGCTCGCCGTGCGGCACCGGCACCTCCGCGCGGATGGCGCAGCTGCACGCCCGCGGCGAGCTCCCGCTGCACCGGGACTTCCGCAACGACTCCTTCATCGGCACCACCTTCACCGGGCGGCTGGTCGAGGAGACCACCGTGGCGGGCCGGCCCGCCGTCGTGCCGACCGTCACCGGCCGGGCCTGGATCACCGGCACCGCGCAGTACTTCCTCGACCCCACCGACCCCTTCCCGGCCGGCTTCCTGCTCTGACCCGTCCCGGGCCCGACCGGGCGCGGCGGCCCGCGCCGGCGCGCCGCCGCGCCCCCCGACCGGGGCGACCGCCCTCCCGAAAGGCTCCCACCCGTGATGATCGACTCGTACAGCCCGGCCGACCCGGCCGACCTCGTCGTCCGCGTCGAGGCGCCCGGCGCGGCCGGTACCGCCGCCGCGGTCGGGCGCGCCCGGGCCGCCCAGCCGGGCTGGCTCGCCGCGGGAGCGGCCGCCCGGTCGGCCGCGCTCACCCGCGCCGCCGACGCCGTCGAGGCGCACGCCGGGGAGCTCGCCGCGCTGGTGGTCCGCGAGGTCGGCAAGCCGGTCGCCGAGGCGCGCGGCGAGGTCGCCAGGACCGCCGCGATCTGGCGCTACTACGCGCAGGCGCCGTACGCCCCGGCCGGCGAGCTGCACGAACCGGCTGCCGGCCAGGGCCTGCTGATGACCCGGCGCCGCCCGTACGGGGTGGCCGGGCTGATCACGCCGTGGAACTTCCCGCTGGCCATCCCGGTCTGGAAGGCCGCCCCGGCCCTGGCCACCGGCAACACCGTGGTGCTCAAGCCGGCCCCGGAGGCGACCGCCTGCGCGCTGCGGCTGGCCGAGCTGGCCGGCCTGCCCGAGGGCGTGCTGACGGTCGTGCCCGGGGCGGCCGAGGAGGGGGCGGCCCTGGTCGACGCCGTCGACGTGGTCTCCTTCACCGGCTCCACCGGGGTCGGCCGGGCGGTGGTCGCGGCGGCCTCCGGGCGCGGCGTCCCGGTCCAGGCCGAGATGGGCGGGCTCAACTCCGCGCTGGTCCTCCCGGACGCCGACATCGAGCAGGCCGCCGCGCACCTGGCCGCCGCCATCGCGGGCTACGCGGGCCAGAAGTGCACCGCCACCAGCCGGGTGATCGCCGTCGGCGACGCCCTCGGGCCGCTGCGCGAGGCGCTCGCCAAGGCGCTGGCCGCCGCCGCGCCCGCCGACCCGGCCGACCCGGCGACGGCCTGCGGACCGGTGATCAACGAGGCCGCGCTGGACCGGCTGACCGGCGCCCTCGACTCGGCGGTCGCAGCCGGCGCCCGGGTGGTGGCCGGCGGCGGGCGGGTCGAGCGGGCCGGCTGGTACTTCGGGCCGACCCTGCTCGAGGACGTACCCGCCGGGCACCCGCTGCTGACCGAGGAGTTCTTCGGCCCGCTGGCCGTGCTGTCCGGGGCGGCCACCCTGGACGAGGCGATCGCGCTCGCCAACAGCACCCGGCACACCCTCGCCACCTCGGTGCACAGCCGCGACCTGGACACCGCACTGGCCGCCGCCGACCGGCTGGACGCCGGGATGATCCGGGTCAACGCCCCGTCCAGCGGCGTCGACTTCCACCTGCCGTTCTCCGGCGCCAAGGCCGCCAGCTACGGCAGCCGGGAACAGGGACAGGCCGCGCTCGACTTCTTCACGGCCGGCCGCACCATCACCCTGCTGCCCGCCGGGACGCCCCGATGAGGACCGTCACCACCGTCGACTACCACACGGCCGGCGAGCCGTTCCGGATCGTCACCGGCGGCCTGCCGCCCGTGCCGGGCGACACCGTCGCGGAGCGCCGGGCCGTCGCGCTCGGCGCCGGCGGCACGGCCACCGCCCCGCGCCCGGGCGCGCTGGACGACGTCCGCCGGCTGCTCTCCCGCGAGCCGCGCGGCCACGCCGGGATGTACGGCGGGTTCGTGGTGCCCGCCGACGACAGCGAGGCGCACTTCGGGGTGCTGTTCTGGCACAAGGACGGCTACTCGACCGCCTGCGGCCACGGCACCATCGCGCTCGGCGCCTGGGCGGTCGACTCCGGCCTGGTCGCCGCCCCCGCCGACGGCACCACCCGGGTCCGGATCGACGTGCCGTCCGGCCGGGTCTCGGCCGCCGTCCACCGCAGCGGCGGGCGGACCACCGCGGTCACCTTCCGCAACGTCCCCACCCGGGTCACCGCCCGCGACCTGCGGGTGGAGACCTCCCGCGGTCCGGTCGCCGTCGGCCTCGCCCACTCCGGCGCCTGCTACGCCTCGGTCCGCGCCGCCGACCTCGGCCTGCGCGTCGACCCCGCCCAGCTGCCCGAACTCACCGCCGCCGGACGGGAGATCCGCGCCGCCCTGGCCGCCGAGCCGGCCACCCGCCACCCGGCGGACCCGCGGCTGTCCGGCGTCTACGGGGTGATCCTGCACGAGGAGCTGCCCGACCTGCCGGGCGGCCCGAACCAGCGCAACGTCACGGTCTTCGCGGACGGCCAGATCGACCGCTCGCCGTGCGGCTCGGGCACCTCCGCCCGGCTCGCCCTGCTGGCCGCCGAGGGCCGGCTGACGGCGGGCCAGGAACTGCGGCACGAGTCGGTGATCGGCACGGTGTTCACCGGGCGGCTGGCGGGCGAGCGGGACGGCGGGGTGGTCACCGAGGTCACCGGCAGCGCGTACCGCACCGGCGAGCACCGGTTCGACCTCGACCCCGGCGACCCGCTCGGAACGGGGTTCCTGCTGTGACGCCCGCCCCCGCCCGGGCCGGCGCCGCCCTGCCGTTCCTGGAGCTCACCCTGACGCCGCGGCAGGCCCGCGAGGCGCTGGAGCGGGTGCTGCGGGAGGGCCTGGACCCGGAGAGCTGCCCGCCGCGTTCGAACATCCCGGTCCCCGCCGGCGAGCTGCTGCTGATGCCCGCCGCCACCGGGCGCTACGCCGGGGTGAAGATCGCGGGCGTGGCCCCTGCCAACCCCGGGCTCGGCCTGCCCCGGATCACCGGGAGCCACCTGCTGCTGGACGGCCCGACCCTGCGGCCGCTGGCGCTGTTCGACGGCGCCGCGCTGACCGCGCTGCGCACCCCGGCGGTGACCGCGCTGGCCGTCGGCCGGCTCGCCGCACCGGACGCGGCGCACCTGGTGCTGTTCGGCGCCGGCCCGCAGGCGTACGGGCACCTGGCGGCGCTGGCGGAGGTCCGGCCGCTGACCCGGGTGACCGTGGTGGCCCGCCGGGCGGCGCCCGCCGAGGACCTGTGCGCCCACGCCCGGACGCTCGGGCTCGACGCCGCGCCCGGGACGGCGGCGGCGGTGGCCGGCGCGGACATCGTGGTGTGCTGCACCACCTCCCGGACGCCGCTGTTCGACGGCGGAGCGGTGGCCGACCGGGCGGTGGTGGCGGCGGTCGGTTCGCACGAGCCCGGCGCCCGGGAGGTGGACGGTGCGCTGGTGCGCAGATCGGCGCTGTACACGGAGTCCCGGGCCAGTGCGCTGCGGGAGGCGGGGGACCTCCTGATGGCTTTTCCGATGGGCCGGGCACCGGGGGCAGCGATGCTTGCGAACCTCTCAGAACTGGTGAACGATGAGGCCGCTGTGGCGTTCGACCGGCCGCGGTTCTTCAAAAGCGTCGGGATGGCCTGGCAGGATCTGGCAGTCGCTGCCATGCAATACGAAATGTCCCCCGGATTTCGCTTGAATCTTCCATAAATTGAGTAACGTGACATTGTACAATGGTGTCCTGCGAACCTCCGGAGGAACACCATGGCGGACCGAAAGCCCCGCACCCTCATCTCCGTCCAGGAGCGGCTGCGCGACCAGGTCGCCCACGCACTGCGCGCCGGGCTCATCTCCGGCGAGCTCCGCCCCGGTGTCGTCTACTCCGCCCCCGCCCTCGCCGCCGACTTCGGGGTCTCCGCCACCCCGGTCCGCGAGGCCATGCTCGACCTGGCCCGCGAGGGCCTGGTCGAGGCGGTCCGCAACAAGGGCTTCCGGGTCACCGAGCTGAGCGAGCGCGACCTCGACGAGTACACCGAGATCCGCGCCCTGATCGAGGTGCCCACCGTCGGCCGGGTCGCCCGCACCGCCACCCCCGAGCAGCTCGAGGCGCTGCGCCCCGAGGCCCAGGCGATCGTGGTCGCGGCCCGCGAGCACGACCTGATCGGGTACCTGGAGGCCGACCGCCAGTTCCACCTCGACCTGCTCGGCCTCGCGGGCAACGCCCGGCTCGTCGAGACCGTCGGCGACCTGCGCAAGCGCTCCCGCCTCTACGGCCTCAACCGGCTCGACCAGCGCGGCGAACTGGTCTCCTCGGCCGAGGAGCACCTGGAACTGCTCGACCTCATGATCGCCGGCCGCGCCGACGACGCCGAGGACTGCATGGCCCGCCACCTCGGCCACATCCGCAACCTCTGGGCGGCCGGCGCGGAGTCCGCCGCCGAGGAGCGCCCGGCCCTGCGGCTCGGCGCCCGCTGACCCGTCCGGGTGAAGGGCCGCGATCCGGGCCGTTCCGGGGAGCCGGGCCTACGATGATGGTCCCGACATCGGCAGCCAGGAGGAATCCATGTCCGCCGCAGCAGTGGAGCACCCGTACGAGCAGCCGACGCTGCTCGAGGCGGCCGACCTGATTTCCAGTCGCCTGACGGGGCACCGGGTCGAGATCATCGGGGGTCAGATCATCGTGACGCCACCTGCAGACGGGCAGCACGGAAGCGCCCTCACCACCCTGATGATCCCGTTCCTGGCAGCAGGCCTGCACGGAACCGAGACCCAGCTCATCCAGGCGATCGGGGTCCGGCTCCCGGACGGTCCGTCGGACTACGCCGTGCCGGACCTCGCGCTGGTCGACGCGGACTTCGCGGACCACCCCGCGGGCAACAACTGCTACGACCCCGCGGCCTTCCGGCTGGTCCTGGAGGTCACCTCCGCCGACCTCGGCGACGACCTCAGGAAGAAGCCGTCGGCCTACGCCTCCGCGGGCATCCCGGTCTACGTGATCGTCGACCGACAGAACCGCCGGGTCATGGTGCTCACCGAGCCGAGCGACGGCGAGTACCGGGTGAACGCCGTCCACCGGCCCGGACAGTCCTTCGTCCTGCCCGCCTCCGTCGGGGCCGAGGTCAAGCTCGACGTGGACGCCGTCCTCGGCCCCGAGAAGTAGCCGCCCGGCGGCGCTCAGGCCAGCCGGCCGTCGTGCATCTCCAGCACCCGGTCGACCCGGCCCAGCAGGTCCCGGTCATGGGTGACCATCACCGTCGCCGTGCCGTGGCTGCGGGTGATCTCCGCGAGCAGGCCGACGATCTGCGCGCCGCGCTCGTGGTCCAGCGCCGAGGTCGGCTCGTCGACCAGCAGCACCGACGGCCGGCCGAACAGCGCCCGCGCGATGTTCACCCGCTGCCGCTCACCCCCCGACAGCTGGTGCGGGCGCCGCCGCTGCTTCGCACCGTCCAGCCCGACCGAGGACAGCAGCTCCTCGGCCCGCTCCCGGGCCGCCGACGGGCGCCCGCCGCGGACCGACTCCAGCACCAGCAGCTGCTCGACGGCGGTCAGCGAGGCCAGCAGGTTGGACTGCTGGAAGACGATCCCCAGCCGCTCGCGGCGCAGCGCCGTCCGCGCCCGGTCACCCAGCGCACCGGCGTCCAGACCGTCGATCAGCACCTGCCCCCGGTCGGGCCGCTGCAGGGTCGCGGCGACCGCCAGCAGGCTCGACTTGCCGGACCCGGACGGTCCCGCCACCGCGGTGAACTCGCCCGGCGCCACCTCCAGCGTCACCTCGTCCAGCGCGGTCAGCCGGCTCTCGCCGTCCGGGTAGGTCAGCGTCACCCCGCGCAGGGCGAGGCCGGTACGGGTGGCGGTGGTGCTCTGTGCGGTGGTGGTCATCGGGAGGCTCCCAGGGCGGCCAGCGGGTCGACGGAGGTGATACGGCGGACCGCCAGCGCGGCCCCGGCCAGACCCAGCAGCACCATCGCCGCCACCGGGACGGCCACGGTCGCCGGGCCGACGTCGAACGGCACCGCGGAGGCCGCCAGCAGCCCCCCGACCCCGCCGGCCGCCCCGCCCAGCAGCGCCCCGCCCAGCAGCACGGCCGCCGCCTGCGCGAGCGCGTCGCGCACCAGGTAGCCGCTGCTCGCCCCGACCGCCTTCAGCACCGCGATGTCGGGGCGGCGCTGCACCGTCCAGACGGTGAAGAACGCCCCCACCACCAGCGCGCTGACCGCGAACAGGAAGCCCTGGATCAGCTGCAGGCTGCCCTGCTCCGCCGAGAAGCCGTTGATCCCGGCCAGCGCGTCCGCGAGGGGGACCGTCGTGGTGCCCTGCGCCGCGTCCAGCGCCGCGCCGCCCGCGGGCGAGCCGGTCAGCGCCAGCGCGGTCGGCCGGCCCTGGCCGCTCAGCTGCTCCCAGGTGGCCAGGGTGGTCCAGACGGTCGGCGCGTGCGAGTACGAGCGCTGCTCGGTGACGCCGGAGACGGTCAGGGTGCTCGGACCGACCCGGACCTGCCCGCCCACCGCCAGGTGGTACGCGGCCGCGGTGTCCGCACCGACGGCCACCTGCCCGTCCGCGGGCGCCGCGCCCTGCCGCAGCGGCGGCAGCAGCGCGGCCGGGGCGCCCAGCACGCTGACCGACCCGGCGGCGTCGGACGCGGTCAGCCGGGTCAGCGAGACACCCAGCGGGTGCGCGGCGCCGACCCCGGGCGCCGCGGCGAACGCGGCCTGCTGCCCGGCGGAGACGACGCTGTTGCCGAACGAGACGGTCGCGGCGGCGCCCGCCGGGGCACCGAACACGATCCGGTCGGCCGGCAGTCCGGCGACCGTGGAGGAGGCGGCGGCGGCCAGGCCGCCGGTCAGGCCGTAGAGGAAGACGACCAGCATGGTGATCAGGGTGACGACCGCGCCCATGAGCGCGAACCGGCCCTTGGCGAAGCGGATGTCACGCAGTGCGACGAACACGGGGACCTTCCGGTGGAGGTGGTTTGTCCTGCCGTCCACCCTGTCCGCCGCGGCCGCCGATGCCATCGTGGAGAGGAACGGCCCCCGGCTCCACCCCGCGGTGCACCCGGAAATCCATCGAACGGTTGACGCCCGGCCGGTCGGCCGCCCGCCGCGCACCCCGTACCCTCGGAAGGCGTGACCAGTGACGACCCGGCCGCGCACACCGGCAGCACCCCCGCCCTGCGGCTGATGAACCTCGCCCTGCACGGGCTGTTCTTCGCGCTGCTCGGCGTCCTGCTGGCCCGCGGCGTCCTCGACCGCGGCCTCGGACCGGGCGCGCTCGCCACCGCCGCCCTGCTCGCCGCGGCCTACGCCGCCGGCGGCCTGGTCGGCCGGATCCGCACCACCCGGACCGGCGCCCTGCTCTGGCTCGCCACGGTGGTCCTGCTCTGGGTCGTGCTCACCCTGCTCCACCCCGAGTTCTGCTACCTGGCGTTCCCGCTGTACTTCGTCTGCCTGCACCTGCTGCCCGCCCGCCGGGCCGTCCTGGCGGTCGCCGCCCTGACCGGGGTCGTCGTCGCCGCCCAGGCGGGCACCGACGGCGGCCTGACCACCGCCAAGGTGCTCGGCCCGGTCGCCGGCGCCGCCGTCGCCCTGCTCACCGCCTACGGCTACGCCGCGCTCTACCGGGAGGGCCGCGAACGCCAGCGCCTCATCGACGACCTGGTGCGCACCCGCGACGAGCTCGCCGCCACCCAGCGCGAGGCCGGCCGCCTCGCCGAACGGCAGCGCCTCGCCCGCGAGATCCACGACACCCTCGCCCAGGGACTGTCCTCGATCGTGCTGCTGGCCCGCTCCGCCGAGTCCGCGCTGCCCGCCGACCCCGACGCCGCCGCGAACCGGATCCGCGAGGTCGGGCAGACCGCCTCCGCCAACCTCGCCGAGGCCCGCCGCTTCGTCCACGCGCTCACCCCGCCCGCCCTCGACGACACCACCCTCACCGAGGCGCTGCGCCGCCTGGCCCGCGGCGCCGGAGCCGGCTTCCACCTGGACGGCGAACCCCACCCGCTGCCCGTCGAGGCCGAGGTGGCACTGCTGCGCCTCACCCAGGAGGCACTCGCCAACGCGGTACGGCACGCGGGGGCGCAGCGGATCGCCGTCACCCTCGCCTACCTGGACGACGAGGTGACGCTGGACGTCTTCGACGACGGCGTCGGCTTCGACCCGCTGGCCCGCCCGGAGGGCGAGCGCCGCACCTTCGGCCTGCACGGCATGCGGGAGCGGATCGCGGCGCTCGGCGGCAGCCTGAGTGTCGAGTCCGCGCCGGGCGAGGGCACCGCGGTCGCCGCCGCGCTGCCGCTGCGCCCGGCCGACGGCGTCGGCCTGTTCGCCGAGGCGGGCGCCCGGTGATCCGGGTGCTGCTGGTGGACGACCACCCGGTGGTCCGGCGCGGGCTGCGCGCCATGGTCGACGACCTGCCGGAGGTCACCGCGGTCGGCGAGGCGGCCGACGGCGCCGAGGCGCTGGAGGTGCTCGCCAGGCTGGACCGGCGGCCGGACGTGGTGCTGATGGACCTCCAGATGGGCGCCGGCATGCACGGCGTCGAGGCGACCCGCCGGATCACCGCGCTGCCCGACCCGCCGGCGGTCCTGATCCTGACCACCTACAGCACGGACGCCGACATCCTCGCCGCCGTCGAGGCGGGCGCCACCGGCTACCTGCTCAAGGACGCCCCGCCGCAGGAGGTCGCCGCCGCCGTGCACGCCGCGGCCCGCGGTGAGACCGTGCTCGCCCCGCCGGTCGCCGCCCGGCTGCTCGGGCGGGTCCGCTCGGGCCGTCCGACGCTGTCCCCCCGGGAGACCGAGATCCTGCAGCTGGTCGCCGAGGGTCTGGCCAACCGGCAGATCTCCAAGCGGCTGTTCATCAGCGAGGCCACCGTCAAGACCCACCTGGTGCACGTGTACGACAAGCTGGGAGTCGACAGCCGCACCAGCGCGGTCGCGGCGGGCCTCAACTCGGGCCTGATCCGCCAGGTCTGAGCCGCCAGGTCCGAGCCGCCGGGTCCGAGCCGCCGGGTCCGAGCCCGCCTCCCGTCGCGCCCCGGTACGTCCCTCCCCGGCTTCCGGCCGGGAGGTACCCCGCCCGGACGCAGCGCCGGAGTACCCGGGTACGTCCAGGGCGCGGCTGCTCCGGCGCCTCCCCCGGCCGGGCGCCACGGGCCGCTGCTCGACGGGCGGAGGCTGACCGGCGCGGTACTAGGGTGGGGCGAAACGGCCCGAGGGGAGCACGGTATGACGGTGCATCGGATCCGCTTCGACCTGCCTGTGGTGGCGGCGCCGATGGCGGGCGGAGGTTCGACCCCGCAGCTGGCCGCGGCGGTGTCCGAGGCCGGCGGCCTAGGGTTCCTGGCCGCCGGGTACCGGACCGCGGCCGCGGTCGGCGAGCAGATCCGGGCCGTCCGGGAGCTGACCGGCCGCCCGTTCGGACTCAATCTGTTCGTGCCGGCGGAGCCGGGCGACCCGGCCGCCGTCGCGGCCTACCGGGAGCGGCTGCGGCCCGAGGCGCAGCGGCACGGTGTGGTGCTGCCGGAGGTGATCGCCCCGGACCGGGACGACTGGGAGGCCAAGCTCGACCTGCTGCTGGCCGACCCGGTCCCGGTGGTCTCGTACACCTTCGGGCTGCCCGGCCCGGCCGAGGCCGAGGCGCTGCGGGCCGCCGGGACCACCCAGGTCGCCACGGTGACCTCGGCCGCCGAGGCGGTGGCGGCCGAGGCCGCCGGGATGGACGCGCTCACGGTGCAGGGCCCCGAGGCCGGCGGCCACCGGGCCACCCACCGGGCGGACGCCGAACCCGGCACCCTGCCGCTGGCCGACCTGCTGGCGGCCGTCCGGGCCGTGACCGGCCTGCCGCTGATCGCGGCCGGCGGCATCGCGGACGGGCCCGCCCTGGCGGCGGTCCTGCGCGCGGGCGCCGTCGCCGGCCAGCTCGGTACGGCCTTCCTGCGCTCCGCCGAGTCCGGCGCCCCGGCCGCCCACCGGGCCGCGCTGGTCGACGACCGGTTCCCGGAAACGGCCGTCACCCGTACCTTCACCGGTCGCCCGGCGCGCGGCCTGCGCAACGCCTTCATCGACCGCTACGAGCCGTACGCGCCGACCGCCTACCCGGAGGTGCACCACCTCACCCAGCCGCTGCGGGCGGCGGCGGCCGCGCGCGGCGACCTGGACGCGATGCACCTGTGGGCCGGTACCGGCCACCGGCTGGCCCGCACCGGCCCGGCGGCCGCCATCGCCCGCTCGATCGCCGCGGACGCGGCGGGCTGAGCCGCTCCGGCGGGACGGGCGGGGGCGGGCGCGGGCGCGGGCGCCGGCGGGCCGTCAGGGCGGGGCCGGCCGTCCGCGAGCGCTCCGGGGGGCTCCGGCCGGTTCAGCCGAGCAGGGTGCCCATCCACTCCTCGATGGCGTCGACGGTGCGCGGGAGGCCGCCGGACATCAGCCGGGCGCCGTCGGCGGTGATCACCAGGTCGTCCTCGATCCGGACGCCGAGGCCGCGCAGTTCCAGCGGCAGGGTCTCGTCGTCGGGCTGCAGGTAGAGGCCGGGTTCGACGGTGAGCACCATGCCCTCCGCCAGGACGCCGTCGAGGTAGGTCTCGGCCCGGGCCTTGGCGCAGTCGTGCACGTCGAGGCCGAGCATGTGCCCGCTGCTGCACAGGGTGTAGCGGCGGAACAGGCCGCTGTCCTCGTGCAGCGCCTGCTCGGCGGGGATCCGCAGGACGCCCCAGTCGGCCAGCCCCTCGGCGATCACCCGCATGCCGGCCCGGTGGAAGTCCCGGAAGCTGGCGCCGGGCCGCAGGGTGGCGATGGCGGCGTCCTGGGCGGCCAGCACCAGTTCGTACACCTGGCGCTGGACGGGGGAGAAGGTGCCGGAGAGCGGGAGGGTGCGGGTGATGTCGGCGGTGTAGAGGGTGTCGGTCTCCACGCCGGCGTCGAGCAGCAGCAGTTGGGACGGGTCGAGGGCGCCGTCGTTGCGGATCCAGTGCAGCACGCAGGCGTGTGCGCCGGAGGCGACGATGGTGTCGTAGCCGGTGCCGTTGCCCTCGGCGCGGGCCCGCAGGTTGAAGGTGCCCTCCAGCCAGCGTTCGCCGCGGCCGTGGCGCAGTGCGGTGGGCAGGGCGCGGACCACGTCCTGGAAGCCGGTGGTGGTGAGGTCGACGGAGTGCTGGAGCTGGCCGGTCTCCCAGGCGTCCTTGATCAGGCGCAGTTCGGCGAGGGTGGTGGCGAGCGCGGCGTCCTGGGGTCCGTGCGCGGGGGTGGTCCGGCCGGTCAGGGCGTCGAGGGCCGGGTCGACGCCGGTCAGGACCCGGGTGGCGGGCTGCGGGCCGGTCAGCAGCTTGGCGAGGTCGTCGAGGTGGGCGGTGCGGATGCCGGTGAGGGCGGCCGCCTCGGCCAGGTCCGGCCGCCGGCCGACCCAGAACTCGCCGTAGCGGCGGTCGCGGTAGAACTCGGAGCCGTACGGGCTGCCGCCGCCGCGCGGGGAGCGCGGGCGCAGGTGCAGGACGCTCTCGCCGTCGGGTTCGATCACCAGGACGTGGCCGACCTGGTCCTCGCCGGTCAGGCCGGTGAGCCAGGCGTAGGCGCTGTGCGGGCGGAAGCGGTAGTCGCAGTCGTTGCTGCGGACCTTCAACTGCCCTGCGGGGACGATCAGTCGCTCGCCGGGGAAGGCGGCGGCGAGCCGCCGGCGGCGCGGGCCGGTGGCGTCGTGGCCGGGGACCCGGACGCCGGCGGGCAGCGGGCTGGGGGCCCAGGCGGTGCCCATGAAGGCGTCGAGTGCGGGCGAGACGGGCAGATCGTGGCTGCCGGTGTTGAGGTGCGGTACGGGTTCGGCGGTCACTGCTGCGACTCCTCTGACCTGGGGTGGAAGTACCAGGACCGGCAAGGGGGTTGGGCCCGGGGAGGACACGGCTCGGTAACGGGCCGCACCAGCTCTTGCCAGTGCAATTTCACATTACTATGTTACGGGTCACATCCCGGAGGGGCTAGACCCCAGGTCGCCCCTCCGGTGTGGGCCCCGGATCAGCCCCGGGGCGGACCGGGCCTCATCTTCGGCCCCCCATCTCGGAGTTCGACATGAACAGGCGCACCCACGTCGCCCTGGCGGCGACCATCGCAGCAACCCTCACCCTCGGCCTCTCGGCCTGCGGCAGCAGCGCCGACAGCGGCGGCGCCGGCGACCAGGCGGGCGTCACCACCGAGGGCAACGGCATCATCGGCGGGACGCCGGTCAAGGGCGGCACCCTCACCATCCTGTCCAACCAGGACTTCGACCAGCTCGACCCGGCCCGCAACTGGACCATGCCGGTGATGGACGTGGGCGTCCGGATGCTCTACCGCACCCTCACCACCTTCAAGGCCGCCCCCGGCGCCGAGGGCCTGAAGATCGAGCCCGACCTGGCCACCGACCTCGGCACCCCGAGCGACGGCGCCAAGACCTGGACCTTCCACCTGAAGGACGGCCTCAAGTACGAGGACGGCACCCCGATCGTCGCCGACGACATCAAGTACAACGTCGAGCGCTCCTTCTCGCCCGAGCTCCCGGGCGGCCCCGACTACGCGGTGCGCTACCTGGACGCACCCGAGGGCTACCAGGGCCCGCTCACCGGCGAGCGCCTCGGCAAGCAGGCGATCGAGGTCCCGGACGCGAAGACCATCATCTTCCACCTCAAGCGCCCGGTCGCCGAGTTCGGCTACACCGTCACCCTGCCCACCTTCGCGCCGGTGCCCAAGGCCAAGGAGGCCGGCGCCAACTACAGCAACCACCCGGTCTCCTCCGGCCCGTACAAGATCGAGGAGTACGACCGGGGCAAGCGCATGGTGCTGGTCCGCAACACCAACTGGGACGAGAAGACCGACCCGGTCCGCAAGGCGTACCCGGACCGGATCGTGGTCGAGCAGACCCTCAAGGGCGCCGGCATCGCCGACCGGCTGATCGCCGACCAGGGGGACGACAAGAACGCGGTCTCCTACGTCGACCTGGTCTCCGCGAAGGTCGGCGAGGTGCTCACCAACCCGGACCTGAAGAAGCGTCTGATCAGCGAGAACTCCGGCTGCACCTCGATGCTGGTGACCAACACCAGCAAGCCCCCCTTCGACAACCAGAAGCTCCGCCTGGCGCTGCAGTACGCGGTCGACAAGGAGGCGTACGCGACCGCGGTCGGCGGTCCCGCCTTCAACGACGTCGCCACCACCTTCCTGCCGCCGGTGCTGACCGCGGGCGCGCCGATCGACCACTTCATGATCAAGCCGGCCGGTGACCCGGACAAGGCCAAGCAGCTGATGGCCGAGGCCGGCTTCGCGGGCGGCCTGAAGACCGAACTGGTCACCTCCACCGGCGGCAAGCCGCAGGCCGAGGCCGTGCAGGCGGCGCTCAAGCGGGTCGGCATCGACGTCACCGTCACCACCGTCGACCCGACCGCCGTCGCCTCCATCACCGGTGACAAGGACAAGCAGCCCGGCCTGTCGCTCAGCGGCTGGTGCCCGGACTACCCGTCCGCCGCGACCTTCCTGCCGATGATCTTCGACGGCCGGTCCATCAAGGACAAGGGCAACAACGGCAACAACAGCCGCTTCAACGACCCGGAGACCATCGCCGAACTGGACCGGATCGCCGCCCTGGACGACCTCCAGAAGGCCAACACCGCCTGGCTCGCCCTGGACGCCAAGATCATGGACAAGTCGCCCGCCATCCCGATGACCTGGCAGAAGAAGCCGCTGCTGGTCGGCTCCAACATCGCCGGCGCCTTCGCCCACCCGGTGTGGTCCGGCCAGCTCGACTACGCCGTCATCGGCCTGAAGTCCGTCAAGTAGTCAGGAGTCTGACCCATGACCGCCCCGCTCTCCGAGGCCGCGGCCCCGGGAGCGGGGGCGGCGGTCGGCCCCGCAGACCCCGCCCCCGCGCCCGCCGCACGCCCCGCCTCCCCCTGGCGCCTCGCCTGGCACCGCCTGCGCCGCGAACGGCCCGCCATGGTGGGCCTCGGCATCATCGTCTTCTTCGTCCTGGCCGCCCTGCTCGCCCCGGTGCTCAGCGCCCTCGGCGGCCACGGCCCGGCCGACACCGACAAGAAGGCCCTCGACCTCTACCTCGGCGGCATGCCCAAGGGCGCGCTCGGCGGCGTCAGCGCCGGCCACTGGCTCGGCGTCGAACCGGCCCTCGGCCGCGACATCTTCGCCCGGCTCCTGTACGGCGCGCAGATCAGCCTGCTGGTCGCCTTCAGCGCCGCACTCATCACCACCGTGATCGGCGTCCTGCTGGGCATCACCGCAGGCTACTTCGGCGGCCGCACCGACGCCGTGATCAGCCGCTTCATGGACGTCATGATGTCCTTCCCCAGCCTGATCTTCATGATCGCGCTGCTCTCGGTGGCCCGCGACGCCAACCGGATCCTGCTGCTGATCCTGGTGATGAGCGTCTTCGGCTGGCCCTACATCGCCCGCCTGATCCGCGGCCAGACCCTCTCGCTCAAACACCGCGAGTACGTCGAGGCGGCCCGCGCTTGTGGCACCTCCAGCGCCCGGATCCTGTTCACCGAGATCCTGCCCAACCTCACCGGCACCATCATCGTGTACGTCACCCTGGCGATCCCCGGGCTGATCGGCGCCGAGGCCGCGCTCACCTACCTCGGGGTCGGGGTCCGCCCGCCGACGCCCTCCTGGGGGCAGATGATCTCGGACGCGGTGCCCTACTACAAGGTCGACCCGATGTTCTTCATCCTGCCCAGCAGCTGCCTGTTCCTGGTGGTGCTGGCCTTCACCCTGCTCGGCGACGCCCTGCGCGACGCCCTCGACCCGAAGGGCGGCCGGGCATGATCGGATTCCTGGTCCGGCGCCTGATCGGCATCGCCTTCACCCTCGTGGTGATCTGCGCCATCACCTTCGCCGTCTTCTACCTGCTGCCGACCGACCCGGCCGCCCAGTTCTGCGGCAAGGACTGCTCGGCCGAACGGATCCTGCTGGTCCGCCAGCAGATGGGCCTCGACGACCCGCTGATCGTCCAGTTCGGCCGCTACCTGGCCGGCATCTTCGCCGGCCAGACCCTGGGCAGCGGCACCTACGCCGTGCACTGCTCCTTCCCCTGCTTCGGCTACTCCTACCAGAGCGCCCAGCCGGTCTGGGACCTGATGATGGACCGGCTCCCCGCCAGCGTCTCGCTGGCCGTCGGCGCCGCCTTCCTGTGGCTGGTCCTCGGCCTGGCCGCCGGAGTGCTCTCGGCCCTGCGCCGCGGCACCTGGATCGACCGCACCCTGATGGTCGGCACCATCGGCGTCGCCGCCCTGCCGGTCTACTTCACCGCGATGGTGCTGCTCTACCTGGTGGTCGCCAAGCTCGACCTGATCCCGTACCCGCGCTACATCGCCTTCGGCGAGCACCCCGGCCAGTGGATCGAGAACCTGGTCCTGCCGTGGATCACCCTGGCCCTGATGTCCGCCGCCATGTACGCCCGGATGACCCGCAACTCCGTCATCGAGACGATGGCCGAACCGTACGTGCGCACCGCCCGGGCCAAGGGCCTGCGCGAGCGCCGGGTGGTGGCCAAACACGGCCTGCGCCCCGCGCTCACCCCGGTCGCCACCATGCTCGGCATGGACCTCGGCGGCCTGCTGGCCGGCGCGCTGATCACCGAGTCGCTGTTCGGCCTCCCCGGCGTCGGCAAGCTCTTCGCCGACTCCCTCGGCAAGGCCGACCAGCCGGTGGTCATGGGGATCACCCTGCTCGCCTCCTTCTTCATCGTCACCTCCAACCTGGTCGTGGACGTGGTCTACGCCTGGATCGACCCGAGGGCGAGGCTGTCGTGACCCTGCTCGAAGTCAAGGACCTCACCGTCGGGTTCCGCACCGCCGAGGGCGACGTGCAGGCCGTCCGGGGCGTGGACTTCACCGTCGAGGCCGGCCGCACGCTCGGCATCGTCGGCGAGTCCGGATCCGGCAAGTCCGTCACCTCACTGGCCGTCATGGGCCTGCACCGCGGCGCCGACGTCACCGGCTCGGTCCGCTTCGACGGCACCGAACTGATCGGCGCCGACCCGGAGACCGTACGCCGCCTGCGCGGACGCCGGATGGCGATGGTCTTCCAGGACGCCCTCACCTCGCTGCACCCCTACTTCACCATCGGCGACCAGATCGCCGAGGCCTACCAGGAGCACTTCGGCGCCGGCCGCAAGGCCGCGTGGGCCCGCGCCGTCGAGGTGCTCGGCGACGTCGGCATCCCCGAACCGGCCCGCCGGGCGGGCGAGTACCCGCACCAGTTCTCCGGCGGCATGCGGCAGCGGGCGATGATCGCCCTGGCGCTCTCCTGCGAACCCGACCTGATCATCGCCGACGAACCCACCACCGCCCTCGACGTCACCGTCCAGGCCCAGGTGCTCGAACTGCTGATGAGGCTCCAGCAGGAACGCGGCCTCGGCATCATCATGATCACGCACGACCTCGGCGTGATCGCCCGGGTGGCCGACGAGGTCCTGGTCATGTACGGCGGATCGGCCGCCGAACAGGCCCCCGCCGAAACGCTGTTCGGCGCCCCGCGGCACCCCTACACCCGCGGCCTGCTGGACTCCCTGCCACGCCTCGACGACGACGGCACCGCCGCGCTGTCCGCCATCCCCGGCAGCCCGCCCTCGCTGCTCGCCCCGCCGCCCGGCTGCGCCTTCCACCCCCGCTGCCCGGTCTACGCCGCCGCCCCCGCGGCCGGCCGCGCCGCCTGCACCGCCGAACGCCCCCCGCTGCGCCTGGTCGCCGAACACCACCGCACCGCCTGCCTGCTGGACACCCTCGCCGAGGGCCGCACCGACCCCGAGGAGGTGACCGCATGACGGAGCCCCTGCTCACCGAGCCCCTGCCCACCGAAACCCTGCCCACCGAACCCCTGCTCACCGTGCAGGACCTGGGCATGACCTTCCCCGTCGGGGGCGGCGCCCTGCGCCGCCGCGCGGGGGTGCGCGCCGTCGACCGGGTCACCTTCGACGTCCGGCCCGGCGAGACGCTCGGCCTGGTCGGCGAATCCGGCTGCGGCAAGTCCACCACCGGCCGGATGCTGGTCCGGCTGCTCGACCCCACCGCCGGCCGGATCGCCTTCCGCGGCCAGGACATCACCCGCACCGGCCAGCGTCAACTGCGCCCGCTGCGCAGCAAGTTGCAGATGATCTTCCAGGACCCGTTCGCCTCGCTCAACCCCCGGCAGACCGTCCAGCAGATCATCTCCGCCCCGCTGCGTGCCCAGGGCACCGACCCCGCCCGCACCGCCGCCGAGGTCCGCGACCTGATCCGGCTGGTCGGCCTCGCCCCGGAACACCTGGAGCGCTACCCCCACCAGTTCTCCGGCGGCCAGGCCCAGCGCATCGGCATCGCCCGCGCCCTCGCCACCCGCCCCGAACTGGTCGTCGCCGACGAACCGGTCTCCGCCCTCGACGTCTCCATCCAGGCCCAGATCGTCGGCCTGATGGAACGCCTGCAGCGCGAACTCGGCGTCGCCTACCTCTTCATCGCCCACGACCTCGCCGTGGTCAAGCACATCAGCCACCGGGTCGCCGTGATGTACCTCGGCCGGATCGTCGAGATCGGCGACAAGCAGGAGGTGTACGGCAACCCCGCACACCCCTACACCAAGGCGCTGCTGTCCGCCGTCCCGCTGCCCGACCCGCTCGCCGAACGCCGCCGGGAGCGGATCGTGCTGCTCGGCGACCCGCCCAGCCCCGCCGACCCGCCCGCCGGCTGCACCTTCCACCCCCGCTGCGCCAAGGCACAGCCGGTCTGCCGCACCGAGGCGCCACTGCTGCAGATCACCGCACCCGGCACCACCCGCCAGGCGGCCTGCCACTTCCCCGAGGCCTGACCGCCCCACCCGCCGGACCCGCCCGCCGCCGTACCGCCCCGCCCGGACCCCACATCCGGCCTGCGGCGGTACGGCCCCGGGTGCGCCCGACGGCCGTACCGAACCCAGCACCTCCCCCCCCACATGCACTGGAGCACAGGTGTCAACTCCCAGCACCGCGCGCAGAGTCCTGCTCGCGGCCGCGCTGGCGGCCTCCCTCACGCTGCCCGCGATCCAGACCGCCCAGGCCCTCGGCCCGGCGCCCGCCGCACCCGCCGCCACCGCCGCCGCGCCGGCCCCCGCCTCCACCCCGAGCGCCTACGACGAGGTCGACCACCTCGCCGCCGCGACGGCCACCGCGGGCGGCGCCGCCCCGGCCCCCGGCGGCGGCTCGCTCGGCGACTCGCTGCTCCCCGGCCGGCTGCCCGACCGGGTCGGCGCCCCCGCCCCCGCGGCCGCCCCCGCCGCGGCGCCGGCCGCCGCCCCGGCCACCACCGCCGCCGGGGTGCCCTGCACCGTCGACGGCATGACCGGCCTGAACCCCGCCCAGCTGGTGGCCTTCCTCACCGACCCGGCCGTCACCGCCGACGGCTGCCTGTCCACCTTCCTGTGGACCTGGGACAACCGCTACGCCACCACCATGGACGACGCCCACGTCCGGGCCGTGGCCGACCGGATCACCCAGCTCGCCCCGGCCTACGACGGGACCGGCTCCGCCCACCTGGCCGAGCTGTGGACCTTCCTGCACGCCACGGTCTACTTCGACTTCAACCACGACCAGATCGACGTCACCGACGCCGCCACCCTGGCCGCGATCCAGCGGGCGGTCAACGCCTACACGGCGAACCCGCGCGCCTTCGAGACCACCGACACAGCCGCCGTCAACCTGCGCGAACTGACCATCACCGCCGGCAGCACCGGCCTGCGCCAGAACAACCTCGCCCTGGTCAAGAAGGTCCTCGCCGCGTTCGGCCCCGGCACCCGGGTGGCCGGCAGCGCCCAGTGGGGCAACGCCGCGCTCGCCGCCCTGAACGTCAACTACCTCGGCATCTACAACCAGGACCCGGCCTTCACGGCCGCGGTCGCCGCCGACGCCGACTACCGCGCGAGCCTGCGCTCCTTCGCCTCCGCCGCCCACCTCAAGGGCACCGCCAACGAGTGGGTGGCCCGCGACGCGATGGCCGAGTACGGCCGCACCGGGCAGATCCCCGCGCTGCGCACCGCACTCACCGCGGACCTCGGCCCGCTGCTGGACACCACCAAGGCGGTCTTCGGCGAGTACTCCGCCCCCTGGGTCAAGGTGGTCGGCTGGGCCAACTTCTACGGCGTCTGCGCGCAGTTCGGCGTCTGCACCGACCAGATCGAGGCCAGGCTCTTCCCGTACACCTACCGGTACGACAACGGCGCGCTCGAGGTGCACACCGCCCTCGACCGGGCCACCGTCGACCAGATGTACTACGCCAGCAAGCAGGTGAAGACCCAGCTCTTCCGGGTGCTCGGCACCGACGCGCCGCTCGCCGGCGACGTCAACTCCACCCTGCACATCCACCTCTACGCCTCGCGCGCCGACTACGAGGTCTACCACCCGCTGCTGACCGGGATGACCACCAGCAACGGCGGCATCTACATCGAGAACGGCGCCACCTTCTACACCTACCAGCGCCGGGTGCCGCAGGACTCCACCCTCACCCTGGAGGAGCTGTTCCGGCACGAGTACACCCACTACCTGAACGGCCGCTGGGCCACCCCCGGCACCTTCGGCGAGCCGCGCTGGTACGACAACGACCTCACCACCGCGATGGACGAGGGCACCGCCGAGTTCTTCGACGGCTCCACCCGCGACCAGGGCATCCTGGTCCGCCGGTCGCTGGTGGCCAAGCTCGCCCAGGACGAGGCCGCCGGCATCCCGCGGATGAGCATCAACGAGCTGATCCACGCCCGCTACACCGACACCCCGGCGTTCCACTTCTACAACTACGCCGGCACCTTCTTCGAGTTCCTGTGGCTCCGGCACCCCTCGCAGCTGCGCGAGATGTACGGCTACCTGCGGGCCGACAACCCGGCCGGCTTCGACGCCTGGCGCACCCGGGTCGGCTCCGACGCCGCGCTGCAGGCCCAGTACAGCGCCTTCCTGGACGCACAGATCGCCGCGCTGCCCACGCTGTACGTCCCCAGCACCTCCTTCACCCCCAACGGGTACCTGAAGTACGCCTACCCGGCCGAGGTGCAGTCCGCCATCGCCGGGGCCACCTCCAACACCCCGTCCTGCAAGGACAACGGTGACTGGGACAACAAGCCGATGCGGTTCGTCTGCACCGGCCGGATCACCGCCAACCTCTCCGACTCCACCGACCCCGACGCGGTGTTCAAGGACATGTCCTCCACCGTCGACTACTTCATCCTGCAGCGCACCAAGGGCGTCGCGAACAACCTCGACGACATGAACTGCTCCTTCGGCAAGGTCGACGTGTGGACCGGCGGCAGGGCCGGCACCGCCGACTACACCTGCGAGGGCCCGCTCCGCAGGTGACCCGACCCCCGGTCGGGCGCGGCGGGGAACCGTAACAGCGGGCCGCGCCCGGCCGGGTCCCACCCCGCTCCCCGCAACTCCCGTACGGGCCGGACGTCCTGACCGCTTCCGCGCCCGGCCCGTACGGGCCCACCGCCCATCCGCCCGGAAGGCAGCCAGCACCCGTGACCGAGACGCTCAGCTGGGACGGCAGCGCGCCGCCCTCCGACCGCACCGAGACCAGCCGGCCGGTGGACACCGGACTCGCCGTACCGGGCCTGAAGGTCAGGGCCACCGCCGTCGGCGCCACCGGCGTGACCGTGCGCACCACCGGCCTCGGCCCGGGCATGGTACTGATCGAGGCCACCGCCACCGGCCCCGACGACCCGCTGCCGACCCGGCTGCGGGTGGAGTGGCGGCTGCCGTGCACCGGGGCGAGCGCCTACTGGACCCCCGACACCGGCCACCGCTGGCTGCCGCCGTCCTGGAACCGGCCGCGCGAGGCCTCCCTGCCCAAGGGCGCCCCCGTCGGCAGCCTGGTCGGAGCCGGCGACCGGGCGCTGTGCACCTTCGCCGTCGGCGAGCCGGTGCTGCCGGTCACGATCGGCGAGGGCGCGGTCGAGGAGACCGGCGAGTTCAGCTTCTGGACCGAGCACCAGGGCATCGGGCTGCGGCTGCTGCTCGACCTGAGCGGCCGCCACTTCGCCGACACCGTCCGCGCCGCGGCTGCCTGGTGGGCCGCCGAACTGCCCACCGCCCCGGTCCCCGACGCCGCCTTCGAACCGGTCTTCTGCACCTGGTACACCCTGCACCTGGCGATGACCGCGGCCGACGTCGAGCGGCTGGCCGCGCTCGCCGCACCGCTCGGCTTCCGCTCGCTGATCGTCGACGACGGCTGGCAGACCGACGAGGACAGCCGCTCGTACGCCACCACCGGCGACTGGCGGCCCGCCCCGGCCGGCTTCCCCGACTTCGCCGGCCACGTCCGCCGGGTCCGCGCCCTCGGGCTCAACTACCTGCTCTGGCACGCGCTGCCGTTCGCCGGCGAACGCAGCGCCGCCGCCGGTACGCTCGCCGCCCACGCACTGGCCCACCTGGCAACACTGCAGACCCATGTGCTCGATCCGCGCAGCGCCACCGTCCGCGCGCACCAGGTGGAACGGCTGGCCGCCGCCGTGGAGCAGCACGGGGTGGACGGCCTGAAGATCGACTTCATCGACACCTTCGCCCGGGCCGAGGCCGTCACCGGCTCACCCGAGGCCGACTGCGACACCGTCGCCGAAGGCGTGCACCGCCTGCTCACCGACCTGGACACCCGGCTGCGCGCCACCCGGCCCGAGGTCCTGGTCGAGCACCGGCAGGACTACACCGGCCCCGGCCTGTGGCCGTTCGCCACCATGGTCCGGGCCACCGACTGCCCGCACAACGCCACCGAGAACCGCACCCGCACCGCCGACCTGCGGCTCACGGCGGGCCCGCTCGCCGTCCACGCCGACCCGCTCACCTGGCACCCGGACGAGAGCCCCGAGCAGATCGCCGTGCTGTTCCAGTCGGTGCTCTTCGCCACCCCGCAGGTCTCGGTCGACCTCGCCGCCCAGCGGCCGGAGCAGCTGGCCGTGGTGCGGTTCTGGCTGTCCGTCGTGCGGGAGCACACCGGACTGCTGCAGCGCGGCGACCTGCGCCCGCACCGGCCCGAGCTCGGCTACCCGCTGATCGAGGCGCGGCACGACGGCGCCCTGGCGTTCGGCCGGTACGCACCGCTGCCCGCCGTCGTGACGGGGGAGTGGCACACCCTGCTGCTGGCCAACGCCGACCAGGACCCGCAGGTGCGGCTGGTCCTCGACGGCCCGCCGGGGCCGCTGACGCTGCAGGTCAGGGACTGCACGGGCACCGTACTGAGCGAGGAGGCGCGGACGCCGGACGGGCCGGAACTGGTGGTCCGGGTGCCGACCGGTGGTCTGTTGACGGTCCGCCGCGACCGGTAGCGGGGGTCCCGGGCCGGGACCGACCCGCCCGGTGGGCCCTGTCCGGCGGCGCGGCCGGACAGGGCCCACCCGTCGTCAGACCTCCAGCTCGGCCTCGATCCGCTTCAGCTGGTGGCGGGCCATCGCCAGGTTGGCCCGGCCCTTGTCCAGTGCCAGGTACAGGAACAGGCCCTTGCCGGAGCGGCTGGTCAGTGGCCTGATCAGGTGGTACTGGCTGCTCAGCGAGATCAGGATGTCCTCGATGGCCTCCTTGAGATTGAGCATCTCGATCGCCCGGACCTTCGCCCGCACCACGTCCGTATTGCCCGCCGCGGCGACGTTCAGGTCCAGATCGGGCGAGCCGCCGATGGTGCCGAGCGCCATACCGCTGTTGTAGTCGACCAGTGCGACACCGATAGTGCCGTCGATCGAGTTCATGATGTCCTTGAGAGCGGCGTCGGTGCTTGCCATGGTGTCCTCTTTCCTTGGGTTTCTTCCGGTGGTGTGGCTGGTGCAGCAGTGGTCAGGGCCGGGTCAGTCGCGCTCGTGGCGCTCCAGGGCGGCATCGGTGATCGCCGCGATCCGGCCGCCCGCCCGGCGGGCCTCCAGGTGCAGCCGGCCGATGTTGGCGTCCGGCCCGGCGAGCAGGGTCAGCACCACGAAGGCGCCGGCCGCGTACGTCGCGGTGTAGCCGGAGTCGCCCCTGGTCAGCAGTTCGCGGAAGCCGCCCTGACCGGTCGCCTCGGCGAGCCGGGCGCCGATCCCGAGCGCGGCCGCGGTCAGCGCGGCGACCCCGGAGGGCTCCAGGTCGGTGGTGTCGTGGGCGACCACCAGACCGTCGATGGTCGCCACCAGGGAGCCGGTCAGGTGCGGGACCCTGGCGCGGAGCCCGCGCAGCTCGGTGAGCACTTCGGGCTCGGCCAGCACCTCGGGGTCGATCAGGACGGGAGGCCGGCGGCCGGTGAACTGTCGCAAGGTGCGCTTCATGACTCGGTCGGGCGGACGGAACGGACGGGTGGAACACTCACAGTCGGGCCTCCAGGCCGGCTCGGATCCTGAGCAGCAGGGCGACATGCGGATCTGACGGGTCGTAGGGCAGAGAGGTGGCGACCGCCGGCCGGGCGGCCACCGGTGCGGCGACGGGTACTGCGACGGGTGCGGCGACGGTCACCGGGACCGGTGCGGCCGCCGCGAGCGGTACGGCCGGTGGTGCGGCGTGCCGCGGCCGGGTGGGGAGCAGCACCTGCGGGGGGCCGGCCGGCACCGCCGGGCGCAGCGGCGGCCGCGGTGGCGGGATCGGCGGGACCGGTGGCGCGGTGGACTCGATCAGCCCGCCGGCCGCCAGGTGCCGGATGTCCAGCACCGTGCCGAAGGCCGAACGGCCCAGCAGCAGGGCGATGTCGGCCGGGGTCCGGTGGCCGTCGGCGGCGTCCAGCACGGCCCGGCGGCGGCTGGAGCAGGCCTTGGGTACGGCGCCGGGGCGGCGGCGCACGGCGGCGGCGTCCAGCTGCGGGCACGGCCACACCCGGTCCAGCAGGGCGCGCCGGCGGCCCACGGCGGCGCGCAGCTCCCGGACGGACATCGGCCGGGCCAGCGTGAACTCGGGCCGGGCGGCGGGCGAGAAGCGGATCTCGCCGCCGTCCTGGGCGAGCGCGAAGAAGGCGGCGTCCAGGACGGCGGTCAGCTGGCAGAGCTGGAGTTCGCTGCGGCTCACCCGGCCCGAGCGGACCAGCTGTTCGGCCATCGGGCGGCCGGTGGCGAGGTGGCCGGCCCACTCGGCGGCGGAGAGCCGGCCGCAGCCGGTGAGCAGCGCCTCGACGCTCGCGGCGGCCGGGCTCTCGGCGTGCACCACGTAGCCGTCCACCAGGTGGAGGGTTCCGGCGGCGCCGGCCATGGTGCCGTCGGCGCGCTGGGCCGCGAGGTCGGTCAGGGCGGTCTCGAAGACCGTGGCGGGGGAGCAGCCGGAGCGGCGCCGCCGGGGCAGGCGCTGGGCGGCCAGCGTCGCGGGCATCAGTCGAGCACCAGCTGTTCGGCGATGGCGGCCAGTCTGAGTCTGGACATCGCCAGGTTGGCGCGGTCGCGGTCGAGCCGCAGGTACAGGATGAGGTTGCTGTCGAAGTCGGTGTCGAGGAAGCGCACCAGGTGGTAGGTGCCGGCCGAGCTGAGGATGACGTCCTCGGCCGGGGCGGTGCCGGAGGCCGGGTCGGCGAAGGAGGCGCTCTGGGTCACCGCTCTGGCCAGTTCGGTCGCGTCGGCGGCGCCGACCTCGTGGTCGCCGCCCGGGCCCTCCCCGGCGGTGCCCAGCGCGAGCCCGCTGGTCCAGTCGACCAGGCTGACGCCGAGCGCGCCCGGCACACCCATGGCCTCGGTAAGGCAGTCATCGATCCCCGGCACCGACACGCACCCCTCCTGCGCACCCATGGGGGGTGCGCGCCCGGCACCGCGCTCACTGGCGGTAACCTGTTCGGAGCGCAACGCTAACCCCCAACGTTCGAGCGCGGGCCGGATTCCGTCATATTCGTCGGGCATATGCCCGAATCTGTTAGGGTCACCGGCCGTTTCTGTGCGGAGGACCGCCGTCCGGCGGCCGGTGCCGACGGCCAACCTTGCGTGTGCGGGCGGCAGTTGGGATCCTGCTAGGCTCCCGCCGGGCCCGTGCCGCGGCACTGCAGCGCCGCGAGGTACGCCCGCACGGTGTCCTGTGCGCCGGGGCCGGCCGGGACGGTGAGGGCGACATGGTTGTCCGGCCGCACCAGCACCAGTGCGTCGCCCTCGATCCCGTACGCCCGGCGGACGTGGCCGTCCGGGTCGGCGGCGCTCCCGGGACCGGCCGCCAGCGCGAGCGGACGGACGTGCGGGGCGAGCCCGGTAAGGGCCGGGCGGCTGCCCGGGCCGAAGCCGAGCAGGGTGAAGTGGCTTCCGGCGAAGGTCTCGAAGAGCCGCGCCGGGGTGCCGTCCGGCGCGGTGTACGGCGCGTCGGGCGCCCGGTCGCCGGCCCGCAGCGGGCCGCCCAGCAGGTCCTCGGCGAGCGAGCTGTCGCGGTACCCGATGGCCAGACCGCTGGTGTCGGTGAGCCGGCCGGCCTCCACCCCGACGCCGGGGGTCCGTACGCCCTCGGCCACGGCGGCCATGCCCGCGCTGCTGACGCCCAGCGTCCAGGCCGCGACCGGCAGCCGCTCCTCCTGGTAGGTGTCCAGCAGGCCGGGGCCGGCCAGGCCGGTCAGGACGTGGCCGAGCTTCCAGCCCAGGTTCCAGGCGTCCTGGATGCCGGTGTTCATGCCCAGGCCGCCCGCGATCGGGTGGACGTGGGCGCTGTCCCCGGCGAGCAGCACCCGGCCGACCCGGTAGCGGTCCACCATCCGGACGTTGACCCGCCAGGTGGTCAGCCAGGTCGCCCGGGACAGTCGGATGTCGCGGCGGCCGGTGCGCTGCTCGACCAGCCGCCGGAAGCTCTCCAGCGAGGGCGGCAGCACGGTGCCGTCGGCGTCGGTCTCGGGCGTGGCCTGCAGCTGCCAGACGGACTCGCCCGGGAACGGGCAGAGCATCAGCGCGCCCTCGGGGCCGAACCACTGGTGCCAGGCGTCGGGCTCCAGGCCGGCCACCTCCACGTCGCCGACCACCAGTGCGAACTCCGGGTCGCTGGTGCCCTGCAGCGGGATGCCGAGCTGCTTGCGCACCGTGCTGCGGCCGCCGTCGCAGCCCACCAGGTGGTCGGCGGTGACGGTGCGGCCGTCGGCGAGCATGACCCGCACCCCGTCCGGGCCCTGCTCGAACCGGTCGACCCGGCTGTCGAGTTCGACCTGTCCGCCGAGGTCCGCGAGCAGTTCGCGGAGTGCGCCCTCGACCTTCCACTGCGGCAGGAACAGGCCCGTCGGGTAGGGCGTGCCGGGCGTCGGCCGGGCGTCCGCGTAGGGGTCGGTGTCGGCGATGAACTCGCCGGCGAAGTACTTGCGGAACGGCAGGTGGGTCCGGCCCCCGGCGGTCAGCCGGTCGAGGATGCCGAGGTCGGCCAGGACCTCCTGGCTGCGTGCGTTGAGGGTCTTGCCGCGGGAGCCGGTGGCGAAGGCCGCCGCCTGTTCGAGCACCCGGACCCGGACGCCCTGCCGGGCCAGGCTGCAGGCCAGGGTCAGCCCGGTCGGTCCGGCTCCCGCGATCACCACGGTCTTCATCGGAGTCTGCCTCTCGTCGGTCGCGCCGCGTTCCTCCATGGCTCCAGCGAACCGCAACCGGGGAAGAAATGCAACCGAGTAACAAAAGTATCCGAGTTATGCTTGCCCCATGACCGATGAGCCGGAGGGACTGCGGGCCCTCAAGAAGCAGCGCACCCGGCAGGCGATCGCCGACACGGCGATCGGACTGTTCCTGAGGAACGGCTTCGACAAGGTGTCGGTGGCGGAGATCGCCGCCGCCGCGGAAGTCTCCAAGCCGACGCTGTTCCGCTACTTCGCCACCAAGGAGGAGCTGGTCCTGCACCGGATGGCCGACCACCTCGGCGAGGCCGCCCGGGTGGTGCGCGAGCGGCCGGCCCCGCTCACCCCGCTGGCGGCGCTGGAACGCCACCAGCTGGAGCGGCTGGCCGCCCACGACCCGGTCACCGGCCTGTGCGAGGAGCCCGAGGTGCTCGCCTTCATGCGGCTGGTCTACGACACCCCCAGCCTGTCCTCGCACCTGCTGGACTACATCGGGCACGACATCGACGCGCTGGCGGCCGCGCTCGCCGAGGCGCTGCCCGGTGCGGGCGCGCTGGCGCCGCGGCTGGTGGCGGTGCAGTTCATCGGCGTACGGCAGGAGCTGGCGAGGCTCAACTGGCAGCGGCTGGACGGCGGCACCCCGGTCGAGCAGGCGCACCGCCTGGCGGTGGCCGAGACCGTCGAGGCGGTCGCCCTGCTGCGCGGCGGCGCGGGCGGCCGCGGGTTCTGAGCGGCCGGCCGCCGGCACGCCTCTTCGGCGCCGGCCGCCGGCACGCCGAGGAGGGGTGCCGGGGGTCTCCCGGCACCCCTCCTCGGGGTGTGCGTCCGACCGGCCCGGGATCAGGCGGCCGGGCCGACCTTGACGGTGGTCAGCTTGCCGCCCTGGGTCTCGCGGACGACCTCGATCCTGGTATTGGTGTTCGGCACCTTGACGCCCAGCTGCGGGGCGGCCGGGTTGTAGTAGTCACCGGTGCGGTCGTTGAAGGCCGGTACGGCGGGCTTGGCCGGGAACTTGGTCACCGCGCTGACGTTGTGCAGCTGGAACGCGGTGGTCGGCTTCAGCGAGAAGGGCGCGTCGTAGCTCTGCATCCGGCCGTTGACCGCGGTGCCGCCGTTGAAGTAGTTGACCTCCGGGTGCGCGTCGACCGGCAGGATCAGGCCGCCGCCGAGGTGGTCCTTGGTGTTGTTGTCCTCGTAGGCGGTGTCCCACAGCCAGACCAGGACGCCCTCCTGGTACGGGTAGGTGTCGATGATGTTGGCCTTGCCCCAGATCCCGGAGTACCCGAAGTTGTACGGGCCGGTCTTCAGGTAGGCGCCGTAGCCGACGTAGCGGCGGTTCTCCACCAGGTAGGCGCGCGGGTGGTCCTTGACCGCGTCCTTGCCCTTGATGACCGAGAAGCCGGTCAGCGTCCAGCCCTGGCCGCCGCTCTCGGCGCCGTCCTCGACCACCCGGACGCCGTCGGCGGTGACGGTGACCGCGTCGATCAGGGCGCCGCGGCCGTGGGTGTTGCCGTCCGAGGTGACGTGGAAGCGGACCTGGACCTGCCGGCCGAGGTAGGCGTCCAGCGGGATGTGCAGCTTGGTCCAGGCGTTGGAGGTGCCGGTCAGGCCCGGGGTCAGCGCGGTGGTGTTGCCGATCGGCGCGCCGTCGACGGTGCCGTGCAGCGAGGTCCAGGTCTTGCCGCCGTCGGTGGAGGCGTCCACCGACAGGAAGTCGTAGTCCTGCTCGACGTCGTACCAGGCGGAGGCGTCCAGGGCCGCGGAGGCGCTGCGGTCGCGCAGGTCGACCGTGCGGCTCAGCGAGGCGTCCATGTTGTCGCCGGTGTCGCTCCACCACTGGGCCGCGCCCTCGGCCGGGACCGCCAGGCTGGTGGTGGTCTGCGACGGCGGCAGGTGCACCAGCACGGCCTGGGCCTGGTCGGTGTTGTAGCCGCTGACGCCCAGCGCGTGGCTGGAGCGGGTGGCGGCCTGCGCCTCGTCGTAGTTGAGCCAGCCGAGCTGCAGCTTGCTCCAGGCGTCGAGGTCGCCGGGGAACTCGCCGGTGGTGTTCTTGCCCTTGCCCAGGTACGAGGCGGAGGACATCAGCGACCAGAAGTTGACGGCGTTGTCGCCGCCGTTGGTCGGGTAGAGGTCCGGCAGGCCCAGGTTGTGGCCGTACTCGTGGGAGAACAGGCCGACGCCGCTGTTCTCGCCCGCCTGCACGTAGTCGTAGACGTACAGGCCGGTGTCGCCGACCGGCGCGCCGCCGATCCGGTTGCCCTCGGGGCCGGTCTGCCCGGTCGGGTCGGGCAGGTCCCAACTGCGGTGCGCCCACAGCGCGTCGGCGCCCTGGGCGCCGCCGCCCCAGGTCTCGTCCACACCGGCGTGCACCACGATCACGTTGTCGAGGTAGCCGTCCGGCTCGTTGAAGTCGCCGTCCTTGTCGTGGTCGTAGCGGTCCTGCACGTCGTACTGGGCCAGCTCGGCCTTGACGTCGGCGGGGGTGCGGCCCTTGGCGATCTCGCCGTCGTACCAGGCCTTGGTGGCGTCCCTGATGAACTCCTGCGCCTGGGTCCAGGCCCCGCTGCCCTGCGGGCCCTTGTTGCTGCCGTAGCGGGCCTCGTTGTACGGGACGGTGACCCAGTCGCTGACCGTGCCCTCGATGTCGTACCGGCCCGAGGACTGGGTGCGGTAGTAGTTGCGGACCGAGTTGGCGCCGGGGGAGTCGTCGAAGAACATCTGCTGGTAGAAGTCGCGACCGAAGTCGCTCTTCCAGAAGGTGTGGGTGTCGTCCTTGCCCGGCTGCGGGATGGCGTTGTGCTGCGGGCCGGGGGTGCCGCCGTAGCGCGGCTGGCCGTTGTAGAGCGTGGAGTTGTCGACCTCGTTGCCGAACTGGGCGAGGATCACGAAGACCTTGTCCTTGCGCTGCTGCGCGAGCTGGACGTAGTCGTTGCCGATCTTCACCTGGGCGGGCGTGGTGCCCGCCGAACTCCGGGCCACGGCGCCGCTGTTGACCTGCTCGAGGGCGAGACCGCGGAGCGCCTGGCGCTTGCGCTCCTGCGGTGACAGGTCCTGCTGCGGGCCCTCCTGGCCGTCGGCGGCCGGGGCGCCCGCGGCGGCGGGCCGGCCGGCCGTGGTGACGGGTGCGGCGGGGTGGGCGTAGGCGGGGGTCGCCAGCATGGTCGCGGCTATCGCGCCGGTGCTGAGGGCGGCAGCGAGGGCCGCGGGGATTCTGCGCAACTGACCGGTCCTTTCCGGACGGGGGTGGTCGGGTGAGCGGGCGTAATATTTCACATGTCATCGGTCACATGGAAGGGCTGTGACCGGCCGTCACCCCGGGTGTGCGAGCGGCGACGTTCCGCGGTCAGGCCAGCGCGGTGCGCAGGAAGTCCAGCTCCAGGGCCGCGAGTTGCTCCGCCACCCCGCCCGCCGTCAGATGGCTGACGCCCGGCAGGGTGAGCAGGCTGTGCGGGCGTCCGGCCCGTACCAGCGCCTCGGACAGCAGCAGGCTGTGCGACGGGTGCACGTTGTCGTCCGCCAGTCCGTGGATCAGCAGCAGTGGCCGGGACAGCGCCGGGGCGTCCTCGAGCAGGCAGTCGGCGAGATAGCCATCCGGGTTGTCCTGCGGCAGCCCCAGGTAGCGCTCGGTGTAGGCGGTGTCGTACAGCCGGAAGTCGGTCGGCGGGGCCCCGGCGCTGGCGGCGTGGAAGATGTCGGGGCGGCGCAGCACGGCCAGCGCCGCGAAGTAGCCGCCGTACGACCAGCCGCGCACCCCGACCCGCCCGAGGTCGAGGTCCGGGTGGCGCCCGCCGAGCGCCGCCAGCGCCGCGACCTGGTCCTCGATCGCGACCGCGGAGAACCGCCGGAAGATCGCCCGGGTGAACTCCGGTGACACGAACGGCGTGCCGCGGTTGTCGGTGGTGACCACCGCGAAGCCCTGGTCGGCCCACCACTGCCGCTGCTGCCAGCGGCGCGGTTCGCTGGCCACCGCCTGGGCGCCCGGGCCGCCGTAGACGTCCAGCAGGACCGGCAGCCGCTGCCCGGCGACGTGGGCGCGGGGGTACACCACCGCGGTGGGCAGGCCGAGTTCGGTGACCCGGGCGAGCTGCGGGACGACCCGGTACGGCAGCGGCTCGGCGTGGTCGGCCAGCGGGATCTCCGCACCGCGGAACCGGATCCGGCGGTGGATGCCGTCCGCGGTGGCGGAGGTCAGCAGCAGGCTCTCGCCGCCCGCCGTCGCGGAGTGCACCCCGGGCCCGTCGGTGAGCCGTTCGGCGGCGCCGCCGTCCGGGTCGATCAGGTAGACGTGCTGGTCGGCCGGCTGGTCCTCGCCCGCCTCGACCAGCAGCCGGCCGTCCAGCCGGCCGACCACCCGGCGGATCTGGAGGTGTCCGGGGCCGAGCGGCTTGCCGTCCAGTGCGAGCGAGCGGGCGGTGCCGTCCGGGGTGTCGGCGGCGGTCAGCAGCCGGCCGCCGTCCAGCCGGGCCGGGGTCCCGGGCAGGTCGTCCACCCAGAACGCGTCGGTGGTGCGGGAGAGTTCCGTGGTCACGCCGGTCACCGGGTCCGCGCCGAGCAGCAGCACCCGCTGCTGCAGCCGGTCGGCGACGGTGAGCAGGATCTCGCCGTCGCCCTCCCAGCCGGCCGCGGTGACGTACGGGTAGGTGTCGGCGTCCCAGCGCAGCCGGACCCGGTGCCCGTCCAGGGTGAGCACCCAGAGCTGGACGTCCGCGTTGGGGCCGCCCGCCTGCGGGTAGGCGAACGACTCCGGCGCCCGGTCGGGGTGCGCCGGATCGGCGAAGTGGCGTGCGGGCAGGGCGGATTCGTCCACCCGGGCGGCCAGCACGGCGCCGCCGTCCGGGCGCCACCAGTGGCCGCGGGTACGGCCGAGCTCCTCGGCGGCGGCGAACTCCGCGACGCCCCAGACGGCGCCGTCCGCCGGGCTGAGCGGGCCGCCCGGGTGCAGGGCGGGCGCCGGGGTGAGGTGCAGGGCGCCGCCGGTGACGTAGGCGACGCGCCGGCCGGTGGCGTCCGGGCGCGGGTCGAAGGCCGGTCCCACGGTGGGGAGTTCGACCGTGGCACGGTCCGCGGTCGAGGTGCTGAACAGCCGGCCGTCCAGGGTGAAGACGGCCGTCGACAGGTCGGCGGTGGCGGCGAAGGAGCCGATGCCGGGCGCCCACAGCCGCAGCCGCTCGCGCAGCCGCCGTTCCAGGACGGGGAGGTCGGCCAGGTCCCCGGTGCGCTGCGGGAGCAGCGCCACCGGGTCGGCGACCAGCTGTTCGCGGCGGGTCGTCAGGTCGAGCAGCCACAGCCGGTCGACCGGGTCCTGCGGTCCGGTGGAGCGCAGGAACAGCAGCCGGGTGCCGTCGGAGGAGAAGACGGCCGCGCGCGGGGAACCATGGGTGAAGCGGCCGGTGCGGGCGCTGAGGGCGAGGAAGGGATCGGTGTGGGTCACGGGCACCGATGCTTGCCCCGGGGCGGGCCGCTCGGCTAGAACTATGCAGTGTGAAATGTCACACATCAATAGAGCCTCTGATGGAGCCTCGATGACCCTTCCCCCGGTGACATCCCCGGCACCGACCCCGCCCCCCGGGCCCCTGCCCGGCACCCAGGCCCTGTTCACCCTCGACCCCTCGGTCGCCCACCTCAACCACGGCTCGTACGGGGCCGTGCCGATGCCGGTCCAACGCGCCCAGGCCCGGCTGCGGGCCGAGCAGGAACAGGACCCGGACGCCTTCTTCGCCGACCTCCCGGACCGGATCGCCCGCGCCCGCGCCCGGATCGCCGCCTCGCTCGGCGCCGAGCCCGACCGGATCGCGCTGCTCACCAACGTCACCGAAGGCGTCGCGGTGGTCCTGGACTCGCTCCCGCTGGCGGAGGGCGACGAGATCCTGGTGACCGACCACGGCTACGGGGTCGTCAACGATGCCGTCCGCCGCCGGGCCGCCGAGTGCGGCGCCCGGGTCCGCACCGTACGCCTGTCGCTGTACACCCCCGACGCCGAGGCCGTGCAGGCGCAGGTGCTCGCCGCGGTGGGGGAGCGCACCCGGGTCGCGGTCCTGGACCTGGTCACCTCGCCGACCGCCCGGGAGATCGCCGCCCGCCCGCTGCTGGCCGAACTCGCCGCCCGCGGTGTGATCACCGTGGTGGACGCCGCCCACGCCCCCGGCATGCTCCCGGTCCAGCTCGGCGCCGGGGCCGGCGGAGCCGACTTCTGGATCGGCAACCTGCACAAATGGGCCTTCGCCCCGCGGGCCACCGCCGTCCTCGCGGTCGGCGGCGCCTGGCGCCGCCGGATCAGGCCGCTGACCGTCTCCTGGGAGCACGACCGCGGCTTCCCCGGCCGGGTCGAGTGGCGCGGCACCTGCGACTACACGCCCTGGCTGGCCGCCCCGACCGGCTTCGCCCTGCTGGAACAGCTCGGCGCGGACCGCGTCCGCGCCCACAACGAGGCACTCGCCGAGCACGGCGCCCGGCTGCTCGCGGACCACGCCGGGCTGCGCCCGCTCGCCGCCATGCCGGGCCTGGCCATGCGCGCACTGCGGCTGCCGCCCGGCACCGCCGAGAGCGAGCACGCCGCGAAGGCGCTGATGGTCGTGGTCGCCCGCCGGCTGCACACCAGGGTCGCGGTACGTCCGTGGCCGGGCGGCGGGGTGCTGCGGATCAGTGCCCAGCTGTACAACCGGCCCCAGGAGTACCTGGAGCTGGCCACGGGACTGAAGGAACTGATCGCCCGCTAGGCACGGCCGGACCCGGCCCGGGCGGGGTGCGGCCGCCCGGTGTCCGGTCGCGGCCCGGCGACGGTCGGGCGGCCGAGGTGGCGCCGGCGGGGTGAGCGGCGGCGGGTGCGGGTGCGGGGGCCGGGTTCGGTGTCCCGGCCGGGCGGCCTTGGGCGGGGCGGTCGGCCGCCCGGAGTTCGGCCAGCAGCGCGCCCTGGTCGGTGAGGAGTTCGGTGAGGATCCGGCGGGCGGCCCGGAGCAGGTCGGCGACGTCGGCGCCGGCCAGTGCGTAGATCACCGTCGAGCCCTCGCGGGTGGCCGTCACCAGGCGGGCGCGGCGGAGCTGGGCGAGTTGCTGGGAGAGGCTGGAGGGTTCGACGTCCAGCTCGGCGAGCAGGTCGCGGACGGGCGTGGGGCCGGTCTGCAGCAGTTCGAGCACCCGGATCCGGACCGGGTGGCCGAGTATCCGGAACAGCTCGGCCTTGGCCTGGTGCAGCGGCAGAGGCACCCCGCTCCCCCCTCCGCGCGTCGCTGCTCCGGCCGGTCACTGGTCCCACCCGCGGGGTCAGACCTCCAGCTGGGCCTCGATGCGCTTCAGCTGGTGCCGGGCCATCGCGAGGTTGGCGCGCGAGCGGCTGAGCGCCAGGTAGAGGAAGAGCCCGCGGCCGGTCTGCGTGGTGAGCGGCCGGATCAGGTGGTACTGGCTGCTCAGGCTGATCAGCATGTCCTCGATCTCGTTGTCGTGCAGGTTGAGCATCTCCATGGTGCGCATCTTGGCGCGGACCACGTCGGTGTTGCCGGCGGCGGCGACGTTGAGGTCGAGCTCGGAGTTGTCGCCGAGCGTGCCCATCGCCATGCCGCTGCCGTAGTCGACCAGCGCGACGCCGATCGCGCCCTCGATGGTCATGGCGTCCTTCAGCGCGGTCTCCAGAGTCGCCATCGCAGCCTCCTGCAGGTCATTCCCGCGCCGCGGTGGCGAGGTGAATGCTCCGACTGTAGGAAGCGCACCGCGGGCCCCGGCCGGATGATCGGAACTGGCCTGCTGCGGTCGCATCCTGACCGTCCGGTGGTCACCGGTGACGGTATGCAGACTTTTGCAACTCGGGATCTGAATGATCCGGCACCGATCTCAGCCCTGCGCCACCAGCTGCGCGGCCAGCCGCAGCGAGTCCTCCTGCTGGCTCCTGGCGGCGCGCAGCAGCTCCTCGTGGCCGTCCATCAGGGAGCGCTGGTACGCGGACTCGACGGCGAACCAGATCCCCACCAGGTTGGTCCGGCGCTTGCACCCGACATCCGCGACGGCCGCGGCCAGCCCGGCCGGTGAGGCGAACGCCCCCTGGTCCAGACCCAGTTCGGCCTGCGGGCTGACCGGGTTGCGGGCGTGGTAGCCGTGTTCGGCCATGCAGGCGGTCCACTGCTCGGTGGCCTTGACCACCCGGCTGTCCTGCCGGGAGCGGTCGTACCCCTCGGCGTCCATGTCCTGCACCTTCATCGGGTCGACGGAGGCCGCGGTCGGCGCCCACAGCCGCAGGTACGCCTCCCGCCGGCAGCCGCCGATCGGCACCTTGACCCCGTTGACCTCGCCGTCACCGGCACCCGAGCGCTCCGCCTCCTCCTGGCTGCGCGGCATGGTCTTGGCGTCGACCCGGCCGGAGCCGCCCAGTACCAGCGTCTCGGCCGGGTCCATCGAGGGCATCGGCGGCTTCTGCGGCCGGTCCTCCTCGTGCGTGCTGTAGCCGGAGGCGGCCGCGGCCGCCTCGTCGTACAGCCCGTAGCGGCGGGCGTTCTCGGCCTCGGCGGGCGGCGCCTCCGGAAGGTCGGGCACCCGGAACCGGAAGCCGTACCGGCTCATGCACTGGTCGGTGAGGATCCGCTGGGCGCTGTCCAGCCGGTGCAGCTGCCCGGCGTCGGGGATGTAGTCCTGGAGCGGCAGCCGCAGCGCGTTCGCGTCCGCGGGCGTCGGAACGGCGGCCACCGCCGGCTCCGCCGCCGGCCCGCTGCCACAGGCCGTCAGCAGCACGGCGGCGGTGGCGAGCACCACGGGCAGGGAGGTCCGGGTGGTCTGCGGCCGGCTCGGCACATTCTCTCCAGGGGGGACGTCGGGTTCGGCAACGGCGGCGGGACGGGAGGTGCCGCCCGGCGCGGGCCGGGCGGCAACGGCGGTACGGGGTCGGCGGTGCGCGGGTCAGCCCGTGTAGTAGGCGGACGAGACCTGGCGCCGGAAGGTGCTGGAGGCGTTGGACATCACGCCCGGGCTCACCCAGCCGTGCCGGCCGCCCCGGTTGGCGTCGGTGTAGACGTGCCAGGTGTAGCTGTCGTTGTTCCAGTAGGACTCGTTGCGGTCGTTCGGGTTCCCGCCGTACACCGGCCAGCTGAGGTAGCCGAAGTTGTCCTTCGAGGTGTAGAGGTCGAGCACCATGGCCGTGGTGTCAGGTCCGCTGTACAGCGAGAACTCGCCGTTGTCCGTCGTGCCGTTCAGCTCGGCGGCGGTGGCCGTGGCGGCGCCGGTCAGGCCGAGCACGGCGGCGGTGGCGAGGGCGAGGAGGGCCGTGATCAGGCGGTGCGGGAGCCGGTGGCGGTTGGCCAGCATGCGGCTTGCCTCTCTGGGAGTGGTCGGGGAGTAGGCGGTGCGTGAGTCCTGTGCCTGGAACCTCGTACCGGGACAGTGGACCAGCCCTGTGACTCGCTGCACAGGCTCGAATGCGCCACGTTGCCGAACGGCTGGCCGATTTCGTGTCGACAAACCGCTAATAACGCAGCAAGGCCCGCCATGCTCCCGGAGCGTGGAAAAACGGTGCTATCGATGTCAGTCCCGGCGGGTAATCTCAGGCTGAGATGCTCGATCACCACACCACCCACCACATCAGCTGCGCCCCGGCGGCCTCCCGAGCCCCGGCCCCGCAGCCGCAGGCGTCGCCGTCTGCGTGCCCGTCCCGCCCCTCGGGGCCGTCCGCCCGCGGGAAGAAAAGGTGACGCCGATGAACAGCGCCATGCCGGGCCGCAGCGACCAGCTCGGTGACCAGGAGCAGCTCAGCCCCGCCGAGGCCTACCGGGCCGCCCGGCGCCGGGCCGAGGTGCAGGCCACCGCCCTCCACGGCTTCCAGGAGCTCTACGACTTCCCGCTCGACCCCTTCCAGCTGGAGGCCTGCGAGGCCGTCGAGGCCGGCCAGGGCGTCCTGGTGGCGGCCCCCACCGGTTCCGGCAAGACCATCGTGGGCGAGTTCGCCGTCCACCTGGCGCTGGCCGGCGGCCGCAAGTGCTTCTACACCACCCCCATCAAGGCCCTGTCGAACCAGAAGTTCGGCGACCTGGTCAAGCGCTACGGCGCCGACAAGGTCGGCCTGCTCACCGGCGACAACTCGGTCAACGGCGACGCCCCCGTGGTGGTGATGACCACCGAGGTGCTGCGCAACATGCTCTACGCGGGCTCGCGCGCCCTCGACGGCCTCGGCTACGTGGTGATGGACGAGGTCCACTACCTCGCCGACCGCTTCCGCGGCGCGGTCTGGGAAGAGGTGATCATCCACCTCCCGGAGTCCGTCACCCTGGTCTCGCTCTCCGCCACCGTCTCCAACGCCGAGGAGTTCGGCGACTGGCTCGACACCGTGCGCGGCGGCACCAAGGTGATCGTCTCCGAGCACCGCCCGGTCCCGCTCTGGCAGCACGTGATGGCCGGCAACCGGATGTACGACCTGTTCGCCAGCCCCGACCGCGACGGCCGTCCCAAGGACGCCCCGCGCAACCCGGCCAAGGCGGTCAACCCCGAGCTCGTCCGGCTCGCCCGCTCCGAGCAGGACCGCGGCGGCCGCGACCGGTTCGCCAAGGGCCGCGGCCGCTCCATGCCCACCGGCCGCCCCACCCGGATCTGGACCCCCGGCCGGGTCGACGTGATCGAACGCCTCGACGCCGAGGGCCTGCTCCCCGCCATCACCTTCATCTTCAGCCGGGCCGGCTGCGAGGCCGCCGTCCAGCAGTGCCTCACCTCGGGCCTGCGGCTCAACCGGGAGGCCGACCGGGCCGTGGTCCGGGAGATCGTCGAGCAGCGCTGCGCCGACATCCCCGACGAGGACCTGCACGTGCTCGGCTACTTCGAGTGGCTGGACGGCCTGGAGCGCGGCATCGCCGCCCACCACGCCGGCATGCTGCCGAGGTTCAAGGAGGTGGTCGAGGAGCTCTTCGTCAAGGGCCTGGTCAAGGCGGTCTTCGCCACCGAGACCCTCGCCCTCGGCATCAACATGCCCGCCCGCTCGGTGGTGATGGAGAAGCTGGTCAAGTGGAACGGCGAGACCCACGCCGACGTCACCCCCGGCGAGTACACCCAGCTCACCGGCCGGGCCGGCCGCCGCGGCATCGACGTCGAGGGCCACGCCGTGGTGCTCTGGCAGCGCGGCCTCGACCCGGAGGCGCTGGCCGGGCTGGCCGGCACCCGCACCTACCCGCTGCGCTCCTCGTTCCGGCCGTCCTACAACATGGCCGTCAACCTGGTCGGCCAGTTCGGCCGGCACCGCTCCCGGGAACTGCTCGAGACCTCCTTCGCGCAGTTCCAGGCCGACCGCTCGGTGGTCGGCATCGCCCGCCAGGTCCAGCGCAACGAAGAGGGCCTGGACGGCTACCGCGAGTCGATGACCTGCCACCTCGGCGACTTCGACGAGTACATGGCGCTGCGGCACGCCCTGCGCGAGCGGGAGAACGAACTCGCCCGCGAGGGCAGCAGCCAGCGCCGGGCCGCCGCGATCCAGTCCATCGAGCAGCTCAAGCCGGGCGACGTGATCCACGTGCCGACCGGCAAGTTCGCCGGCCTCGCCCTGGTCCTCGACCCCGGCCTGCCGCCGGTCAGCCGCTCACCGCGGACCAGCCGGCACCCGGACTACCAGGACGGGCCCCGCCCGGTGGTGCTCACCGCCGAACGGCAGGTCAAGCGGCTCGCGATGATCGACTTCCCGCACCCGGTGCAGTCGCTCGAGCGGGTCAAGATCCCCAAGTCCTTCAACCCGCGCAGCCCGCAGTCCCGCCGCGACCTCGCCTCCGCCCTGCGGACCAAGGCCGGCCACCTGGAGCCCGAGCGCTACCGCAAGGGCCGCGCCGCCGCCGCCGACGACGAGGTCATCGCGCGGCTGCGCGGCGAACTGCGGCAGCACCCCTGCCACGGCTGCGACGAACGCGAGGACCACGCCCGCTGGGCCGAGCGCTACCACCGCCTGCACCGCGACACCGAACTGCTGGAACGCCGGATGCGCTCGCGCACCCACACCATCGCCCGCACCTTCGACCGGGTCTGCGGCCTGCTCACCGACCTCGGCTACCTCAGCGCGGACACCGTCACCGACGACGGCAAGCGGCTCGGCCGGCTCTACGGCGAACTCGACCTGCTCGCCTCCGAGTGCATCCGCGAAGGCGTCTGGTCGGGCCTCGCCGCCGCCGAACTCGCCGCCTGCGCCTCCGCCCTGGTCTACGAGGCCCGGCAGTCCGACGACGCCACCGCCCCCCGGGTCCCCGAGGGCGGCGCCAAGGAGGCGCTCGGCCAGATGGTCCGGATCTGGGGCCACCTCGACGCCCTGGAGGAGCAGCACCGGATCTCCACCGCCGAGGGCGTCGGCCAGCGCGAACCCGACCTCGGCTTCGCCTGGGCCGCCTACCGCTGGGCGCTCGGCCACAACCTGGACTCCGTCCTGCGCGACGCCGACATGCCGGCCGGCGACTTCGTCCGCTGGACCAAGCAACTGATCGACGTCCTGGGCCAGATCCAGGACGCGGCCGGCGACGACACCGCCCTGCGGACCACCGCCCGCAAGGCGGTCGACGCCCTCCGCCGCGGCATCATCGCCTACTCCTCGGTCGGCTGACCCGCAGGGGCAACCATTCAGGGGCAACCCATCAGGGGCGCTGGGGGCACCTCCCGGCCGAAGGCTGGGGGCGGAACTGCGCGCAGTCGGGAGGGCACATGTTGGACTCTTCCGCGCTCGCGCAGTTCCTCGCGCCCCTGTCTTTTGGCTGATCCAGCGCGCAAAGGGGCAACCCTCCAGGGGCGCTGGGGGCGGAACTGCGCGCTGCGGGAGGCGACCAGCTGAACTCTTCCGCTTTCGCGCAGTTCCTCGCGCCCCTGTCTTCTGGCTGATCCAGCGCCCCTGTTTTTTTGCCGGGGCGCGCCTGATCTATGCCTCGGTGGGCGGCAGGGCCAGTGCGGCGAGCACGCGTTCCAGCGAACTCCCCAGGTTCCAGCGGGTGGAGAGGTCCTCGAGGGTCATCGGGTCGAGCGGTTCGACCGGGAGGGCCGGGTCGAAGGCGGGGAGCCGGCAGTCGGTGGCGACCCGGACCACGGTGGGGGCGACGTCGAGGTAGCCCGATCCGTCCAGGAGGTTCTTGCGCCGGGCCGGGGTCAGCTTGGAGTCCGGGTCGAGAGCGGCCGCCCGGATCCCGGCCAGGTCGCCGTACATGTGCAGCAGTTGGGCGGCGGTCTTCTCGCCGATGCCCTTGACCCCCGGCAGCCCGTCGCTGGCGTCGCCGCGCAGGGCCGCCAGGTCGGCGTAGGAGGCGCCGTCGACGCCGTACTTCTCCCGCAGCAGCCGGTCGTCGGTGACCTGCAACTGCCCGACCCCCTTCACGGGGTAGAGCACGGTGACCCGCCGCGCGTCGTCGACCAGCTGGAACAGGTCCCGGTCGCCGGTGACGATCTGGACCGGCCCGGCGGCCCGCGCGGTGAGCGTGCCGATCACGTCGTCCGCCTCGTAGCCGGGCGAGCCGACCCGGGCGATGCCGAGCGCGTCCAGGACCTGCTCGATGACCGGGACCTGGGGGGAGAGGGTGTCCGGGATCTCCTCCTCGCCGTCCTCGGCGGGCTCGGCGGCGAGCCGGTGGGTCTTGTACGAGGGGATCAGGTCGACCCGCCACTGCGGGCGCCAGTCGGCGTCCATGCAGGCGACCAGCTGGTCGGGCCGGTGGTCCTGGACCAGGCGGGCGATGAAGTCGAGCAGGCCGCGGACGGCGTTCACCGGCTGCCCGTCGGGTGACTTCATGGACTCCGGCACGCCGAAGTAGGCGCGGAAGTAGAGGCTGGCGGTGTCGAGCAGCATCAGGCGGGGTGCGGTCACCCTCAGATCATGCCGCACCACGCTGACGTTCCGTCGGTCCGGCGGACCACGCGCCGGTCGGTGCCCGTGCGGACCACGCGTCGGTCAGTGCTCGTGCGGTCCGGCGCGGTGGACGGGGCCGTGGGCGTCGGCGCAGTGTTCCCACGGCTCGGTGCCGGGGCCGGTGATCTGCAGCAGCCCTTGGGCGTCGTCCTCGCCGACGTGGTCGACCTGGAGGGTGCTGTGGCTGATCCGGTACTCCTCGCGCAGCCGCCGCTGCAGCGTGCGGCGGACGGCGTGGCAGTCGCCGCCCGGGGTGACCAGGATGTGCGCGGACAGGGCGGGCTGTCCGGAGGTGATCTCCCAGATGTGCAGGTCGTGGATCTCCTCGACCATGGGGGAGGCGACCATCCGGTCGGCGACCACGTCGGGGTCGATTCCCGCGGGCGCGGCCTCCAGGAAGATCCGGCCGGAGTCCCGGACCAGGCCGACGCCGGCCCGGAGCATCAGGGCCACCACGATCAGCGAGGCGATGGCGTCGGCCTGCTCGAAGCCGGTGGTGAGCACGATGGCGCCGGCCACCGCGGTGGCGATGAAGGCGTACAGGTCGGTCAGCACGTGCTGGAAGGCGCCCTCGACGTTGAGCGAGCTGCGGTTGGCCTTGGACATGCACCAGGTCGCGGCGATGTTGACGACGATCCCGACCAGCGCGGTGACCAGCACCAGCGCGCCCTCCACCGCGGGCGGGTGGATCAGGCGCTGGACCGCCTCGTAGCCGAGCCAGGCGGACAGCACCAGCAGCGTGACGCCGTTGGCCTGGGCGGAGAGGATCTCGGCCCGCTTGAGCCCGTAGGTGTAGCCGCCGCGGGCGGGCCGGGCGGCGAGCCGCATGGCGACCAGGGCCAGCACGATGGAGGCCGCGTCGGTGAGCATGTGGGCGGCGTCGGAGATCAGGGCCAGCGACTGGGCGGCGAAGCCGACCACCACCTCGCCGGCCATGAACACCACGATCAGCGCGAGGGCGCTGAGCAGCCAGCGGCGGTCGGCGTCGGCGGCCACCGCGTGCGAGTGCCCGCCGTGCCCGCCGTGCCCGCCGTGGTCGTGCCCGCTGTGGTCCTGCCCGCTGTGCTCCGGGCCGCCCGGGTCGTGCGCCTGGTGGTCGTGTCCCTGGTGGTCGTGGCCGCCCATCGAGATCCTCTCCCGCACGCTCCGGTCGCCGGGCGCAACTGCCCGTCCACGAAGTGAACCCCAGATCGGAGGAAGATCCAAAGCCTGCACTGGTGACCGTTGTCGTTCCCGTCGGACGGGCTACCGCGGGGCCGCCGAGCGGCCGAGCGGCGGCCCGTCCGGGCGGCGGTCCGCGCGGCGGACGGGTGCGCTCCCGGCGGTCAGCCGACCGGCTGCAGCTCGGGGGTACGGGCGGCCGCGGCGGCGCCCACCAGCGCCTGCATCACCCGCAGGTCCTCGCCCTGCTCGGGGTGCCACTGCACGCCGAGCACGAAGGCGCCGCCGGCGGTGTCCTCCACCGCCTCGACGGTGCCGTCCTCGGCCCGGGCGCAGACCGTCAGCCCTTCGCCGAGCCGGTCCACCGCCTGGTGGTGCGAGGTCGGCACGACCAGGCTCTCCGTCCCGAGCACCCCGCCCAGCCCGGTGCCCGCGAGCGCCCGGACGGCGTGCCGCCCGTAGCTGCCCTCGCCGCCCGCGTGGCCCTCGTGGTGGACCACGTCGGGCAGGTGCTGGATCAGCGAGCCGCCCCGGACCACGTTCAGCAGCTGCATCCCCCGGCAGATCCCCAGCACCGGGACGCCGGCGGCCAGTGCGGCGCGCAGCAGCGCCGCCTCCCAGACGTCCCGCTCGGGCGCGATGGCCTCGGTCCTGGGGTGGGCGGGCTCGTCGTAGAGCCGCGGGTCGACGTCCTCGCCGCCCGCGATCACCAGGCCGTCCAGCCGGGCCAGGACGGCGGGCGCGTGTTCGGGGGCGTCCGGGGGGAGCAGGACGGCGACGCCGCCGGAGTCCCGGACCAGGGCCGGGTAGCGTTCGGGCAGCATGACCGCGAGCCGGCGGTCGAAGCGGCCCCAGGCGGCCGTGGTGCGGTAGGTGCTGATGCCGATGACGGGCCGTTGGGCGATGCCGTGGGTCATGCCGGGAATTCTGCCGCCTCGCGGGGCGGGACGCGGCCGCTGGGGCGATCCGGGTGAGCGGTGTGTCTTTCTCATCCGAATCTCATCGGGGGAGCGCCAATCTCAGCTCCCGCTGATTCCGTGCTTATCCGCGGGCCCTTAGATTCTCTGGGGTGAGCGAGCAGATTCCCGCCGGGTGGTACCCGGACCCGAAGGACCCCACCGGCGACCCGCGGCCCGAGCGCTGGTGGGACGGCCATGGATGGACCGCCGAGACCCGGCCCGGCGCGGTCGCCGACGCGGTCGGGAGCGACGACGGGCGGGTGCTCGAAGGGCAGGTGCTGGGTGCCGACCCGACGGTCCGCTTTCCCGAGCTGCCGCCGGCCGACGCGGCCCCGCGCAAGCCCAGGACCGGCCCCGGCAAGGCGGTCCTGCTGGCCGCCTCGGTGGCCGCGCTGATCGGCCTGGCGGTGGGTTCCGGGGTGACCTACCTGGTGATGGACGGCCGCTCCGGCCACAGCAGCGCGGCGGACCGGCCGGGCCAGCGCCCGGGTTCGGACAGCATGCGCGGCCCGGGCGGCGGCCCCGGAGGCGGCTTCGGTGGCAAGGGCGGCAACGGCCAGGGCGGCCAGAACGGCCAGGGCAACGGCCAGGGCGGACGCGGCGGCAACGGCGGCCCGGGCGGCGGCGGACCGGCCGTCGACGTGGTCAACCGGATCAGCCTGCCGGTCCCCGACGGCTGGGACGGCGGCACCACCGACAAGGGCTACGCCGCGCTCACCATAGGCTCGTACACCTGCGCCGACGGCAAGAGCGACTGCTCGCTCGGCGGGGCGGTCACCGGCAAGATCGACGGCACCGACGCCAAGCAGGCGGCGCTCGCGGACATCGCGGCGGCGGCCAAGGAGTCGTACAACGACGTCAAGTCCCACGAGGAGCTGAAGTCGGAGGCGGTCACGGTCGCCGGGAAGAGCGGCTACCTGGTCCGCTGGAAGGTCGACGCGGCACAGGGCAACGACGGCTACGTCGAGACGGTGGTCTTCCCGACCGCGGACGGCAAGCAGCTGACCACCGTCCACCTGGGCTTCGACATCGATCCCAAGGCGCCCGACGTGAAGGTGATGGACACCATCGTCTCCGGGATCGCCGCGTACGACGGCCCCGCCCCCGGCGGCGCCCCGGGCGGCACCCGCACCTGAGCGGGCCCGCCCTGCCGACGGTCCCCGGCGCCCGGCGCCGGGGACCGTCGCGCGCCCGCGACGCGTGGGGTCAGTGGCCGGTACCGAGACCGTGGATGGAGCCGGACTGGATCGTGGTGCCGTGGATGCCGCCGGTGACGGTGTTGTTGACGATCTGCACCGAGCGCGGTCCCGGCTCCTGGTGCGGGCGGAGCTCGTCGAGCAGCGCCCGCAGCTGGGCGGCGGCCTCCGGGTCGGCCGCGAGGGCGCGGCGCAGCCGGGCCTCCCACTCCGCCTCGGCGCCGAGGGCCGCGGCCACCTGGTCATCGGCGCACAGCAGCTCGCGGCGGACCTCCTCCAGCTCCTCGCCGACTGCCTCGCTGCGCCGCCCGAACAGCGACGCGAACCGGCCGCGCGCCTCGGTCCACAGCTCGGTCACCATCAATCCGACCAGCGTGCTCGCCCCTGACGTGGCCAGTGCGACGATCTCCGCCTCCATGGCGGCCCCCTCTCGGTGTCACCGTCCGACTGACCGTCAGCCTAGACCGGACCGGTGATGGTCAGAGGTACGTTTTCCCCTCTCCCCGGTAGGTGGGCACGGTGTCGACCACCCGGTCGCCCTCGATCAGGTGCAACTCGGCGAAGCGCTCGCACAGTTCGCCGGCCTTGGCGTGCCGGAACCAGACCCGGTCGCCGATCAGCAGGTCGTCGGCGGCCGGGCCGAGCAGCGGGGTCTGCACCTCGCCCGCGCCCTCCTGCGGGTCGTAGCGCAGTCCGGCGGGCAGGTACGGCACCGGTGAGCGGTCCGGCCCGGCGGCGCCGGACGCGGGGTACCCGCCGCCGAGCACGGTGACCACCCCGACCCCCGGCCGCCGGACCACCGGCTGGGCGAACAGGGCGGCCGGACGGCCCTGGAACGAGCGGTAGTTGTCGAACAGCCGGGGCACGTACAGGCCGGACCCGGCGGCCACCTCGGTCACCGCCCGCTCCGCCACCGTGCTCTCCACGCTGCCGGTGCCGCCGCCGTTCACGAACTCCAGGTCCGCGACCTCGCGCAGCCGCCGCACCACCGCGGCCCGCCGGACGGCCAGTTCGGTGCGGGCCTTCGCCTGCATCAGCTGTATGGCCCGCGAGCGCAGCGGCCGGCCGGCCACCCGGTCGCCGACGCCGGCGATGTGGCCCTCGTACGCCATCAGGCCGACCACCCTGAACCCCGGCCGGTTGTGCACCAGTTCGGCGAACGCGCCGAGCTCCGCGGGGGTCCGCAGCGGCGCCCGCCGGGCGCCGACCCGGACCCGGCCGCCGAGCAGGTGGAGCGAGGTGTCCAGCTCCAGGCAGACCCGGACGGTCTCGGTGCCCTCGCGGGCCCGGTCCACCAGGTCCAGCTGGGCCGGGTCGTCGATCAGGACGGTGACGGCGGCGGCCAGTTTGGGGTCGGCGGTCAGCTCGGCGTAGCCGGAGCGGTCGGCGGACGGGTAGGCCAGCAGGACGTCGTCGAAGCCGGAGCGGGCCAGCCAGAGCGATTCGGCCAGGGTGAAGCTCATGATCCCGGCGAACCCGTCCGTCTCCAGCACCCGTTCCAGCAGGGCCCGGCAGCGCACCGACTTGCTGGCCACCCGGATCGGCTTGCCGGCGGCCCGGCGGACCAGGTCGGCGGCGTTGGCGTCGAACGCGTCCAGGTCGACGACGGCCAGCGGCGCGTCGAGGTGCGCGGTGGCCCGGTCGTAGCGGGCCCGGTCGGCGGCGGTACCCGGGGCGGGGCGGAGGTTGGCCATGGCCGCAGACTGCCACACGGCGCTACCGCTGGGTAGGGTCCCGTCCGGGATATCGCGGCCGGGTGGCATACCCTCACGGGGTGGAGCGCAAGAACATTCCGAACCCCGGGTTCGCGGACGACGACGGCACCGCCGACCCCCGCCTGGCCGCGGCCCTGGCGGCCTGGGCCGAGGACCGCGCGGCGGAGGACGAGCTGCTGGACGCCCTGACCGCGAGCCGGCTGATGGTGCCGATCGTGGCCCTGCTCGGCGAGGTGGAGACCGGCCCCGACGGCCTGCGGCACGAGAAGACCAGCGACATGGCCGTGCCGGTGGTCGAGGCGGCGGACGGCCGCCGGGCGCTGCCGGCCTTCACCTCGCTGGCGAGCATGGCCCGCTGGCGCGCCGACGCCCGGCCGGCCCCGGTGGCCGCCCCGCAGGCCGCCATGGTGGCGTACTCCGAGCGGGCCGACACCCTGCTGCTCGACCCGGCCGGGCCGGTCCCGTTCCAGCTGACCGGCGCCCGGCTGCGCGCGGTCGCGGAGAACCGGCACTACCTGCCGCCGGTCGCCGATCCGCAGGTGCGCGAGGCGGTGCGCGGCGTGCTCGCGGCCGAGCCGGCCGTCGTGGCCGGCCATCTGCTGCCCGGTGAGGGGGTGGACGGCACGGTGGCGGTGACCCTGGCGGAGGGGGCGGCCGACGCGGAGGTCCGGGGGACGGTCGAGCGGCTGGCCCGGGCGCTCACCGGTGACCCGGTGCTCCGGGTCAGGCTGGACCGCGGTCTGCAGCTGGCGCTGGTGCCGGTCACCACCGCTCTGCCCGCCGACGCGCTGTACCGCCGCTGACCCGGCGCCCGCGGGCCCGGTCGGCCGTCCACCGGCGCCGGACACGCCGATGCCCCCGGAGTCCGGCTCCGGGGGCATCGGCGTACGGGAGCGGGGGCGCTCAGGAGTAGACGGGCCCGGTGAACTTCTCGCCGGGGCCGGCGCCGGGGGCGTCCGGGACCAGCGAGGCCTCGCGGAAGGCCAGCTGGAGCGAGCGCAGGCCGTCCCGCAGCGGGGCGGCGTGGAAGTTGCTGATCTCCGGCGCGCCGGCGGTGACCAGACCGGCCAGCGCGGTGATCAGCTTGCGGGCCTCGTCCAGGTCCTTGTCCTTCTCGCCGCCCTCGGCGAGTCCGCACTTCACGGCCGCGGCGCTCATCAGGTGGACCGCCACGGTGGTGATCACCTCGACGGCCGGCACCTCCGCGATGTCGCGGGTCAGGTCGTCGAAGCCGATCGCCTGGTCGTCGTCGTGCTCGTGCGGCTGGCTGGTCAAGGTGGGCTCACTCCGTCGTGCCGGGTTGGGTACACAGCGAGCGTACCCAGCCGGTGCGCCGCCGCAGGTGGGCGGTGGGGCCCGGCGGGGCCGGAATACCGGTGGCCGGGGAAAGGCTGTATGCTTCGAGACTGACCGGCCAGGTTCCCGCATGGGTTCGTGGCCAGCAAGTGGAGGCTCCACCCCGGAGGTCCGTCAGGGCCGCCGAGCCAGTCTCCCACCCGCTTCGTCCTCACGGTCGACGGGTACGGTCCGCGACAGGCGCCCGTCAGGGTCGCAGGTCGCCAGCGGCGCCCTCATCCGGCGCCCAGGATTGTGTGGAGCCCCGCGTGCAACCGTGCGGGGCTTTTTTCGTGCTTGCGGTGCTGTTCGCAGCGCAGCATGAATGAAGCCCCGCCCAGTGGTCGAAGCCACTACGTGCGACCGCCGTCCGACGGCCGCATCGAAAAAAGGTGCAACCGAGGAGGCCCCATCAGCACCGAGCCCCGCATCAACGACCGGATCCGCGTCCCCGAGGTGCGACTCGTCGGTCCCAGCGGCGAGCAGGTCGGCATCGTCCCGCTCGCCAAGGCGCTGGAGCTTGCCCAGGAGTACGACCTCGACCTGGTCGAGGTTGCCGCCACCGCGCGGCCGCCGGTCTGCAAGCTCATGGACTACGGCAAGTTCAAGTACGAGTCGGCCATGAAGGCCCGTGAGGCGCGCAAGAACCAGGCGCACACGGTCATCAAGGAGATGAAGCTCCGGCCGAAGATCGACCCGCACGACTACGACACCAAGAAGGGTCACGTCGTCCGGTTCCTCAAGCAGGGCGACAAGGTCAAGATCACGATCATGTTCCGCGGTCGTGAGCAGTCCCGCCCCGAGCTGGGCTTCCGACTGCTGCAGCGGCTCGCGGACGACGTCCAGGACCTGGGCTTCGTCGAGTCCTCGGCGAAGCAGGACGGCCGAAACATGATCATGGTTCTCGGCCCGCACAAGAAGAAGACCGAGGCGATGGCCGAGGCCCGTGCGATTGCGGACGCCCGCAAGGCCGAGCGCCAGGGCCGGACCCCCGGTTCGGCCGCCGACGACACCGAGGACGTCGAGGCCGATGAGGCCCTCGACCAGGCCGAGGCCGTCGAGGGCGACGAGGCCGCCGAGGTCGAGCAGCCGGCCGAGACCGCGCAGGACGCCTGAGCCCCAGGGCTCACGGCTCGTCCGAGCGACCGGCCACCAGGCACCGGGGCATCCGCCCCGGTGACCGAGAACCGCCCTCCTGACCCGACACCTGGGTGGGGAGGGGCCTGTGCCCGGGGCCCGCACAGCAGTGTGCGGGCCGAGGGCGGACGATGAGGAGAGACGGCGACATGCCGAAGCAAAAGACGCACAGCGGCGCCAGCAAGCGCTTCAAGATCAGCGGCTCCGGGAAGGTGCTGCGCGAGCGTGCCGGCCGTCGCCACCTGCTGGAGCACAAGCCCTCGACGCTGACCCGCAAGCTGGCCGGCACCGTCGAGCTGGCCCCGGCCGACGCCAAGAAGATCAAGAAGCTTCTGGGCAAGTGATCGCTCGCCCGCGGCAGCGCCGCGGGACCGGCTGATCCTTCCCGACCCAATCGAATGACGGACCGCGTGAAGCAGTCCGCGGTCCAAACCTAGGAGTAATCAAGTGGCACGCGTCAAGCGGGCAGTGAACGCCCACAAGAAGCGCCGGGTCATCCTCGAGCGGGCCAGCGGTTACCGCGGCCAGCGGTCGCGCCTGTACCGCAAGGCCAAGGAGCAGGTCACCCACTCGCTCGTCTACAACTTCAACGACCGCAAGAAGCGCAAGGGCGACTTCCGCCAGCTCTGGATCCAGCGCATCAACGCTGCGGCCCGTGCCAACGGCATCACCTACAACCGCTTCGTGCAGGGCCTGAAGGCCGCCGGCGTCGAGATCGACCGCAAGATGCTGGCCGAGCTGGCCGTGCACGACGCCGGTGCGTTCGCCGTCCTCGTCGAGGTCGCCCAGAAGGCGCTGCCGGCCGACGTGAACGCGCCGAAGGTCGCCGCTGCCTGATCCCGAGCGGATCACAGCTGAGCTGTCCGGACCCGCAGGCCCCAGGGCCTGCGGGTCCGATTCGTTGGCGCGGCCCCCGGCCTCCCGGAGCCACCGGCCCTACCCAGAGAACGAGAGCATGCAGAGCACCGACACCCCCCTGCTCACCTCCCTGCGCTCCCCGCGGGTGGCCGCCGCCCGCCGGCTCGCCAAGCGCAACCAGCGCAGCAAGGAGCGCCGCTTCCTGGCCGAGGGCCCGCAGGCCGTCCGGGAGGCGGTGGCGTTCGGGCGGCTGCCGGGCTCGGCCGAGCACGCCGTGGTGGAGATCTACCTCACCGTGGACGCCGCCGAGCGCCACGCGGAGATCGTCGAGGCCGCACTGGCCGCCGGACTGCCGGTGCTCACCGCGACCGACGAGGTGATCGCCGAGATCTGCGACACCGTGACCCCGCAGGGCATCGTCGCACTCTGCCGCTTCATCGACACCCCCTTCGAGCAGGTGCTGGCCGCCCGCCCGCAGCTGGTCGCGGTGCTCGCGCACGTCCGTGACCCCGGCAACGCCGGCACCGTGCTGCGCACCGCCGACGCGGCCGGCGCGGACGCCGTGATCCTCACCGACGCCTCGGTCGACCTGTACAACCCGAAGGCCGTCCGGGCGTCCGTCGGCAGCCTGTTCCACCTGCCGTTCGCCACCGGCGTGCCGATCGAGGAGGCCGTCGCCCGGCTGCGCGAGGCCGGCGTACGGGTGCTGGCCGCGGACGGTGCGGGGGAGCGGGACCTGGACCAGGAACTCGACGAGGGCACCCTGGGCGCGCCCGGCGCCTGGGTCTTCGGCAACGAGGCCTGGGGCCTGCCGGAGGAGACCCGCGCACTGGCCGACGAGGTGGTGCGCGTCCCCATCCACGGACACGCCGAGAGCCTCAACCTCGCCACGGCCGCCGCCGTCTGCCTCTACGCCTCGGCCCGGGCACAGCGCTCGCCCGGAGGCTGTCGCGTACGGGGGTAGGGGCGCTAGGGTCTGCTCGGGGCGGCAACACGCTGGGTAAGCGGGAGGGACACCCATGGTGGGCAGCGGTGCACGGCTCGACCCGGACGATCTGCCGGACGGGCTGGTGGTCGCCGACGCCCGCGGCCTGGTGACCGTCTTCAACGCCGCCGCCGCCCGGATCACCGGCCGCTCGCAGGCCGCGTCGCTCGGCGCCCCGCTGGAGCAGGCGCTGCCGCTGGAGGACCTCGACGGCCGGCGCTGGTGGCAGCTGACCGACCCGTACGGCGGTCTCGCGGTCCGTACCGGCCAGCCGGAGCGCAACCTGCTGCTGCCCGGCGGCCGCGAGGTGCTGGCCTGCGCCCGGTACGTCCGGGACCGCCCCTGCGGGCCGGTGCGGCAGGTGGTGGTGTCGCTGCGCGGCACCGAGGCGCGCCGGCGGACCGAGCGCAGCCACGCCGAACTGATCGCCACCGTCGCGCACGAGCTGCGCTCCCCGCTGACCAGCGTCAAGGGCTTCACCGCGACGCTGCTGGCCAAGTGGGAGCGGTTCAACGACGGGCAGAAGCGGGTGATGCTGGAGACCGTGGACGCCGACGCCGACCGGGTCACCCGGCTGATCGCCGAGCTGCTGGACATCTCCCGGATCGACGCCGGGCGCCTGGAGGTCCGCAAGCAGGTGGTCGACCTGCCGGCCGCGGTCCGCCGGCACGTGGCCGGCAAGATCGCCGCCGGGATCCCGGCGGAGCGGTTCGACATCCGGGTCGGCGAGCCGGCCGGGCCGCTGTGGGCCGACCCGGACAAGGTCGACCAGGTGCTGGCCAACCTGCTGGAAAATGCGGTGCGGCACGGCGAGGGCACTGTCACCATCGAGGTGGCGCCCGCCAAGGAAGTGGTCGAGGCGGCCGGCTGGGAGCCTCCGGGCACCCCGCCCCGGGTCCTGGAAGGAACAGCGGTCACCGTGAGCGACGAAGGCAGCGGCATCCCCGAGGAGTCGATGCCGCGCGTCTTCACCCGCTTCTGGCGCGGCTCCAAGCGCGGCGGCACCGGACTCGGCCTCTACATCGTCAAGGGCATCGTCGAGGCCCACGGCGGCACCATCCGGATCAGCCGCGCCCCCGGCGGCGGCGCCCAGTTCCGATTTATCCTGCCCGCCGGAGTGCCGGACTTCATGCTCTGAGAGCCCCTGGAGCGACCGGCCCGGCGGGCTCCGCCGTGCGGGGGCCCCGCGGACCTGCGGCCGGCCCTGCGCGCGCTACGACTACACTCGACCTTTGGCGTTGTGGTACGCCCCGCGCGGCCGAGCCGCGGACACCCCTCCTCCCGTCACCGGGACCGGCTGCCCGCGACCAGGCCACGCCGGGCGTGACGCAGGGGCGAGCTGTTCCACCAGAACCCTTCACCAGCAGGAGCACGGGAAAGATAGAGATGTCGGCACCCAATAAGTCGTACGACCCGGTAGAGGTCGAGGCACTCAAGCCCGAGGTGGTGGAGCAGGCCCGGGACGAGGCCGTCGCGGCGTTCGCCGCGGCCGGCAGCCTCGACGAGCTGAAGGCCGCCAAGGTCGCCCACACCGGCGACCGCTCCCCGCTGTCGCTGGCCAACCGCGAGATCGGCGCGCTGCCGCCGCACGCGAAGGCCGCGGCGGGCAAGCTGATCGGCCAGGCCCGCGGCGCCGTCAACCAGGCGCTGGCGAAGCGTCAGGCCGAGCTGGAGGCGGAGCGGGACGCCCGCGTGCTGGTCGAGGAGGCGGTCGACGTCACGCTGCCGTACGACCGCGCCCCGCGCGGCGCCCGGCACCCGCTGACCACCCTGGCCGAGCGGATCGAGGACACCTTCGTGGCCATGGGCTACGAGGTCGCCGAGGGCCCCGAGGTCGAGGCGGAGTGGCTCAACTTCGACGCCCTCAACCTGGACCAGGACCACCCGGCCCGCTCGATGCAGGACACCTTCTTCGTCCAGGCCCCGGACGGCACCCCGGACTCCGGCGTGGTGCTGCGCACCCAGACCTCCCCGGTCCAGGCCCGCACCATGCTCGACCGCGAGCCCCCCGTTTACGTGGTCTGCCCCGGCCGGGTCTACCGGACCGACGAGCTGGACGCCACCCACACCCCGGTCTTCCGGCAGGTCGAGGGCCTCGCGGTGGACGAGGGCATCACCTTCGCCGACCTCAAGGGCACCATCGAGCTGCTGGTGTCCAAGCTGATCGGCGACGGCCTGCAGCTGCGCTGGCGGCCCTCGTACTTCCCGTTCACCGAGCCGAGCGCCGAGATCGACCTGCAGTGCTTCGTCTGCCGGGGCGAGAGCGTCGGCAACCCGGACCGCCCCTGCCGCACCTGCTCCTCCGAGGGCTGGATCGAGCTCGGCGGCTGCGGCGTGGTCAACCCGCGGGTGCTGGTCGCCTGCGGCGTCGACCCGAGCCGCTACAGCGGGTTCGCCTTCGGCCTGGGCCTGGAGCGAATCCTGATGAACCGCCACAACGTCGCCGACATGCGCGACATGGTCGAGGGTGACGTCCGCTTCACCCTCCCGTTCGGGATGGAGATCTGATGCGCGTCCCGCTTTCCTGGCTGCGCGAGTACGTCGACCTTCCGGCGGGTGAGACCGGCCGTGACGTCGCGGCCCGCCTGGTCCGGGCCGGTCTGGAGGTCGAGACCGTCGAGCAGCTCGGCGCCGACCTCAAGGGCCCGCTGGTGGTCGGCGAGGTGCTCTCCATCGAGGAGCTGTCCGGCTTCAAGAAGCCGATCCGGCACTGCTTCGTCAACGTGGGCGCCGCCAACGGCACCGGCGAGCCGCAGGAGATCGTCTGCGGCGCGACCAACTTCGCCGTCGGCGACAAGGTGGTCGTGGTGCTGCCGGGCGCGGTGCTGCCCGGCCCGTTCCCGATCGCCGCGCGGCAGACCTACGGCCACACCTCGGCCGGCATGATCTGCTCCGCCCGCGAGCTCGGCATGGGCGACGACCACAACGGCATCATCGTGCTGGAGCCGCACCACGAGCCCGGCACCGACGCGATCGAGCTGCTGCAGCTGGTCGACGAGGTGCTGGACATCGCGGTCACCCCGGACCGCGGCTACTGCCTCTCGATGCGCGGGGTGGCCCGCGAGGCCGCCGCCGCGTACGGGCTGCCGCTGGCCGACCCGGCGCTGCTGGACGTGCCCCCGGCCAACTCCTACGGCTACCTGGTGAAGGTCGCCGACCCGGCCGGCTGCGACCGCTTCGTGGCCCGCACCGTGACCGGCGTCGACCCCTCGGCGCAGTCGCCGATCTGGCTGCAGCGCCGGCTGCAGAAGTCGGGCATCCGCCCGATCTCGCTGACCGTCGACATCACCAACTACGTGATGCTGGAGGTCGGCCAGCCGCTGCACGCCTACGACCGCAACCGGGTCGACGGCCCGATCCAGGTCCGCCGGGCGGCCGCGGGGGAGACCCTCACCACCCTGGACGGCGTGAAGCGCAAGCTGTCCACCGAGGACCTGCTGATCTGCGACAACTCCGGGCCGATCGGCCTGGCCGGGGTCATGGGCGGCGCCACCACCGAGATCCTCGAGCCGGTGGTGGACCCGGAGACCGGCCAGGTCACCGGCTCCACCGACGTGATCATCGAGGCCGTGCACTTCGAGCCGGTCGCGATCGCCCGCTCCGCCAAGCGCCACAAGCTGCCCTCCGAGGCGTCCAAGCGCTTCGAGCGCGGCGTCGACCCGGAGGCCGCCCGCGCCGCCGCCCAGCGCGCGGTGGACCTGCTGGTGCTGATCGCCGGCGGCACCGCCGAGGCGGGGGTCACCGACATCGCCGCCCCGCACCCGCTGCGTACCATCGCCATCGACGCGGACCTGCCGGACCGGGTCGCGGGCACCGGGTACGGCCGCGAGACCGTCACCCGGCGGCTGCAGGAGATCGGCTGCACCGTGGTGGGCGCCGACATCCTGGAGGTCACCCCGCCGACCTGGCGGCCCGACCTGACCGACCCGTACGACCTCGCGGAGGAGGTCATCCGGCTGGAGGGGTACGACAACGTCCCCGCCCGGATGCCCACCGTCCCGCCGGGCCGCGGTCTGACCGAGGCGCAGCGGTTCCACCGCCGGGCCGGGGTGGCGCTGGCCGGGGCCGGGTTCGTCGAGGTGAACAACTACCCGTTCGTCGGCGAGGCCGCGCTGGACGCCCTCGGGCTCGAGCCGGACGACGACCGCCGCCGCACGGTCAAGCTGGTGAACCCGCTCAACGACGAGGAGCCGGGCCTGCGCACCACGCTGCTGCCGGGGCTGCTCGGCGCGGTGCGGCGCAACCTGGGGCGCGGCAACACCGACCTGGCGGTCTTCGAGACCGGCACGGTGTTCCTGCCCAAGGCGGAGCTCAAGGTGGCCCCGCGGCTGCCCGTCGACCGCCGTCCGAGCGATGCCGAGCTGGCCGAGCTGGACGCGGCCCTGCCCGACCAGCCGCGGCGGATCGCCGTCGCGCTGGCCGGTGAGCGGCTGCCGTCCGGCTGGTGGGGCAAGGGCGCGCAGGCGGGCTGGGCGGACGCGGTCGAGGCGGCCCGTACGGTGGCCCGCGCGGCCAACGTCGAGCTGACCGTCCGCCAGGCCCAGCGGGCCCCGTGGCACCCGGGCCGGTGCGCCGAACTGCTGGTCGGCGACCGGGTGGTGGGCCACGCCGGTGAGCTGCACCCGCGGGTGACCAAGGCGCTGCACCTGCCGGAGCGCACCGCGGCGATGGAGATCGACGTGGACCTGCTGTTCGCCGAGGGCGGGCAGCGGGTCAGCGGCCCGGCGGTGTCCTCGTACCCGGTGGCCACCCAGGACGTCGCGCTGATCGTCGACGCGGCCGTCCCGGCGGCCGAGGTCGAGGCGGCGCTGCGGGACGGCGCGGGCGCCCTGCTGGAGGCGATCCGGCTGTTCGACGTGTTCACCGGCGAGCAGGCGGGCGAGGGCAAGAAGTCGCTCGCGTACTCGCTGCGCTTCCGGGCCGACGACCGCACGCTGACCGCGGACGAGGCCTCGGCCGCGCGCGCGAACGCGGTGGCGGTGGCCGGCGAGCGGACCGGCGCGGTGCTGCGCGGGGTCTGAGCGCGGCAGGCAGCGGCGAACGGCCCCGGGCCCAGAGGGCACCATCCCGGGGAGGGGGAGGTCCTTGTCTTTTTTTGTTTTTTCCGCCGTCCCGCCGGTCTTGACGCGGACATTGTCGGCGCAGGTGGGAGGGGGTGCGGGCGTGGCGGGCCGCCGGGTGCCGGGATTTCGGCCAACTGGTCGGTGGTGCGCGGGGGTTGCGGCCCGGGGAGCGGAGGCGCTTCAATCAGTTAGGAAAGTTTCCTAACGTGAACTGCGGGTACCCCCATGCCCGCAGTCGGCAGACGGAGCGTCACATGGCACTGCAGCACCGCACCGCCCGTACCGCCCTGGCGATCGTCCTCGCCGCCATCCCCCTGACCGTCGCCACCGCCGGCGTCGGACATGCCGAGACCTCGGTGGTCTCGGTGGCGGCCGTGGGCCTGGACGACGCGCACAAGAAGGACATCGCCATGCAGCTGGTGTCCAGCGCCGAGAACTCGTCGCTCGACTGGAAGGCCCAGTACAAGTACATCGAGGACATCGGCGACGGCCGCGGCTACACCGCCGGCATCATCGGCTTCTGCTCCGGCACCGGCGACATGCTCGACCTGGTCGAGCACTACACCGACCTCAAGCCGGGCAACATCCTCGCCAAGTACCTGCCGGCCCTGCGGAAGGTCAACGGCAGCGAGTCGCACTCCGGTCTCGGCTCCGCCTTCGAGAAGGACTGGGCGACCGCCGCCAAGGACACCGTCTTCCAGAAGGCGCAGAACGACGAGCGCGACCGGGTCTACTTCAACCCGGCCGTGAGCCAGGCCAAGTCCGACGGGCTGCGCGCGCTCGGCCAGTTCATCTACTACGACGCCATCGTGATGCACGGGCCCGGCACCGACTCCGACAGCTTCGGCGGCATCCGCAAGGCCGCGATGAAGAAGGCCAAGACCCCCGCCCAGGGCGGCGACGAGACCGCCTACCTCAAGGCGTTCCTGGACGCCCGCAAGGTGGTCATGAAGAAGGAGGAGGCGCACGCGGACACCAGCCGGGTCGACACCGAGCAGCTGGTCTTCCTCAACGCCAAGAACTTCGACCTCAACCCGCCGCTGAAGTGGAAGGTCTACGGCGACCCGTACAGCATCAACAGCTGACCCGGGACCGGCTCCGCTTATTCGCACGACAGTACGTCAGGGTGCTGGTAGCTTCTGCGACGTGGCGAAACTCAACCAGATCATCGCGGTCGAAAAGGGCGTCAAGTCCAAGTCCTTCCAGGAGCTCACCCAGGCCCATCACGGCCTGCAGAAGCCGGCCCTGCTGGCCGGCATCTCCCGCACCTACCAGCCCAAGGACGAGGAGGGCGAGCAGCTGCCGCCCGAGTCGACCCGGGTCCAGGTCAAGGCCGAGGACATCCTGCGCGCCACCGCCACCTCGCTCACCCGGCTGTTCGACGTGACCGCCACCAAGGACTGGGCCAACCAGGAGGCCCGCGCCGACGTGGTGGTGGACGGCCGGCCGCTGCTCAAGGACGTGCCGGTGACCTACCTGCTCTTCCTCGAGAAGCAGCTCACCGACCTCTACACCTTCGTCCGCAAGCTGCCGGTGCTGGACGCCTCGGAGGCCTGGAGCCCCGACCCGTCCACCGACGCCTGGAAGACCGACGCGGTCCGCACCATCCGCACCAAGAAGGTGCCGCGCAACCACGTCAAGGCCGAGGCGACCGAGAAGCACCCGGCCCAGGTCGAGGTGTACTACGAGGACATCCCGGTCGGGTACTGGACCACCGTCAAGTTCTCCGGCGCGCTCCCGGCCCGGCGGGTCAACGAGCTGGTCGAGCGGGTCGAGAAGCTGCAGCAGGCCGTGCAGTTCGCCCGCGAGGAGGCCAACGGCGCCGAGGTCACCGACCGGCGGACCGGCGACGCCGTCTTCGGCTACCTGTTCGGGTAGCCTTCTGATCGCCCCTCGTGCGAGCGAAGGGGTGCGCTGGCAACAGCGCAAGCTGACACTGATGTTGAAGCTGACGACGGGGTAACGGTGGAGGTTCGAGTCCTCCCCCCGGCACCACGTGCCGGGGTGGCCCAAAGGGTAGAGGCAGCCCCCTGAAACTCAGACTCTCGCTCCAGTCTCAGTATTCGCCGCCGCGCGCCGGATCGACCGAGTGCGGACCAAAGGGTCGGATGCGGGTTCAAGTCCCGCCTGTGCCTCTCGTGGCACGGTAGTTCAAAGGCAGAACACGACACTGTCAAAATGATCCGCAGCTCTTAAACGTGCCGGCGCGAGCAAGTGGGTGGCACCTCAGGGGCCCGGGAGCCGGATACCGCTCCCGGGTCCCGTCACCATGTCCGGCCGCTCGGGCGTCACCGGCCGCCGCGCCCGCCCAGCCAGTCGGCCCAGGTCGTCGTCCCGCGCCGCCCGTACGGCGCGGTCATCGTGTACGCCGCCCGCATCAGCGGCGCCGGCGCGTACAGGCCGATCACCTTCCGGGGCCGCCCGCGCGCCCACTGCCACTGGTCCACCAGCGTCCCCAGGGTCAGCACCTCGGGCCCGGCGAAGTCCTCGCACCGCCCGCCCGGCCCGGCGGCCACGCACTCGGCCACGTACCCGGCGAAGTCCGCCGCGTCCACCGGCTGCACCGGCACCCGGGCCGGCAACGGCAGCACCGGCAGCCGGGCCGCCTTCCCCAGCATCCGGTCGAACAGCCAGTGGAACTGCGTCGCCCGCAGGATCGAGAACGGCACCCCCGACTCCCGCACCAGCTCCTCCGCGGTGAGCTTCAACCGCAGGTACGGCCCGCGCGGCCGGTCCACCCCCACGATCGAGATGTACGCGAAGTGGTCCACCCCCGAACGGGCCGCCGCCTCCAGCAGCAGCCGGGTGCCGTCCACGTCCACCTCGGGCGGACTGCGCCACAGGTCCGCCGGGCGCGGGTAGCCCCGCCGCGCGGCCGGCGAGCAGGTCGCCGCGTGCACCACGGCGGACACCCCGGCGACCGCCTGCGCCACCCCCGCCCCGGTGGCCAGGTCCCCGCGCACCCAGTCGACCTCGCCCCCGGTCCCCGGCGACCTGGCGAGCACCCGCACCCGGTACGCCGGGCGCAGCCGCTCCACCAGCTCCCGCCCCAGATGCCCTGTCCCGCCCGTGACCAGCACGATCGCCATCGCCGCCACCTCCAGCCGGTGATCCAGGCCCACCTACGAGCCTCCCACCGCCCACCGGCCCGGTCGACCCGGGGACACGGCGCCGCCCCCGCCCTCCGCGGGGAGGACGGGGGCGGCGGGCGCGGCCGGTCAGGCCGAGGCGGTGTAGTCGTAGAAGCCGCGGCCGGACTTGCGGCCCAGCAGACCGGCGTCGACCATCCGGGAGAGCAGCGGCGGAGCGGCGTACAGCGGCTCCTTGTACTCCTCGTACATCGACTCGGCGATCGAGACGATGGTGTCCAGGCCGATCAGGTCGCACAGCCGCAGCGGGCCCATCGGGTGGGCGCAGCCGGCCTCCATGCCCTTGTCGATGTCGGCCGCGGTGGCCACCCCGGTCTCGAACATCCGGACCGCCGACAGCAGGTACGGCACCAGCAGGGCGTTGACCACGAACCCGGCCCGGTCGCGGGCGCGGATCGGCTCCTTGCCGAGCACGTCGACGGCGAAGGCCTCGATCCGGGCGGTGGTCTCGGCGGAGGTGGTCAGCGTCGGGATGACCTCGACCAGCTTCTGCACCGGCGCCGGGTTGAAGAAGTGCAGGCCGATCACCTGCTCCGGGCGGGAGGTGGCGGCGGCCAGCTTCACGATCGGGATCGAGGAGGTGTTGGAGGCCAGGATCGCGTCACGGCGCTCCACGACGTGGTCCAGCGTCTGGAAGATCTGGACCTTGATGTCCTCGCGCTCCGCGACCGCCTCGACCACCAGGTCGCGGTCGGCGAAGTCCGCCAGGTCGGTGGTGAAGGAGAGCCGGGCGAGCGCCTCGTCCCGCTGCTCCTCCGTCAGCTTGCCGCGCTTGACCGCGGTCTGCAGCGAGTTGGTCAGCCGGGTGCGGCCGAACTCCAGGGCCTCGCCGCTGGCCTCGGAGACCAGGACGTCGAGGCCGGAGCGGGCGAAGACCTCCGCGATGCCCGACCCCATCAGGCCGCAGCCGATCACTCCGACGCGCGCGATGTCACTCACTCAGTTGCCCTTCACGTGGTGCCGGGGGTGCCCGGCCGGGTGCTCTGCGGGCGGTGCGCCGGATCTCGTGGCCCGGTACCCCGCCCGGACGACGGTACTACCCCCCTTAACGACGGTTCACCTCCGGGCGCTCCCGTCCGGTGCCGGCGGCCCCGCCCGGCCGTGCCCCCGCGGGCTGCGCCGATCGGCTGACGTGCGCAGGGTCACCCGTGTGCTCCGGCGGCGGGCGGGCGCGCGGGGGTGACAATGCGGTCGACCGAGGAGGCAGAGGATGGCGACGGGATCACTGACGGGCCAGGTCGCGCTGGTCACCGGGGCGGGCCGGGGCATCGGGCGGGAGATCGCGGTCGGCCTGGCCGCCGAGGGGATGTCCGTCGGGCTGGTCGGCCGGACCCACGGATCACTGATCGACACCCTCAAGGTGTGCGCCCGGCACGGCGCCCGCGGGGTCGCCGTCACCGCCGACGTGACCCGGCCCGGGGCCGTCCGGGAGGCGGTCCGGGCGGTCGAGCGCGACCTCGGCCCGCTGGACCTGCTGGTCAACAACGCCGGGACGGTCGACCGCCAGGAGGTGCCGCTCTGGGAGACCGACCCCGCCGAGTGGTGGCAGGTGGTGGAGACCAACCTGCGCGGCCCGTACAACCTGCTGCGCAGCGTGCTGCCCGGGATGGTGGGACGCGGCCGCGGCCGGGTGGTCAACCTCAACTCGGGCTTCGCGCTGCGCCCGGACGGCCGCTACACGGCGTACGCGACCTCCAAGGGCGCCCTGCTCCAGCTGTCCGACAACATCGCCGACTCGCTGGCCGCGCACGGCGTGGTGGTGCTGGACATCAGCCCGGGCGCGGTGGCGACCGACATGACGGCCGGGATGCCGATGTTCGCGGGCATGAAGGAGTGGGGCTCGATCCCCTACATGGTCGCCGTCACGGTGGACGCCGCGCGGGGCCGCTTCGACGCGCTGCACGGCCGGTTCATCCACGCGGGCCGGGACAACCTGGAGCAGCTGGTCGCCCGGGCCGCGGAGATCAGGGCGGCCGACGCCAGGACGTTGCGGCTGCGCCCCTACGGCGAGGGGGACCCGCTCGGCTGAGCGGGCCCGGGCCGCCCGCCCCGGCGTTCAACCGCTCAGGCGCACAGCTCGCTGGCGGTCACCGCGGCCAGGCCGCGCCCGGCCAGCCCCGCCAGGATCCCGGGCATCGCGTCGGCGGTACCCCGGTGGCCCAGGTGCAGGGCGACCACCGAACCGTTGCCGACGGCGTTCACCACCCGCTTCTGCACCGTGTCGCTGCCCGGGTCGGTGTAGTCGCGGGGGTCGATGTCGAAGGACAGGCAGTGCTCGTAGCCGACCAGCCGGGCCTGCTCGCGGACCGTCCGGCTGGCGTACTGCGCGGCCGACGGCCGGAACCAGCGGCCGATCGAGCCGGTCAGCCGCTGCAGCCGGTCGGCGCACTCGGCTATCTCCTGCCGTACCTGGTCCGGCGTCAGGGCGGCGATGTTGCGGTGGTTCTGGGTGTGGTTGCCCAGTTCGTGGCCGCCGTCCAGGATCCGCCGGGCGATCTGCGGCTGCTCGTCCAGCCAGCTGCCGACGACCAGCACGGTGACCCGGGCGCCGTGCTGCTCGGCCGTCCGCAGGACGCTCTCGGCGATGGCCGGGTCGCCCTGCCCGTGGAAGGTGAGCGCGATCTGCGGACGGTTGCGCGGCCCGCTGACCACCTCCTCCGGGGTGCCGGCCGCCAGCGGCGGCAGGGCGGGCACGGGCGGCACGGCCGCGCCGGGCTGCGCGGTGTCGGAGGCCGCCGGCGACTCGGCGGCGGGGGTGCCGGTGTCCACCGCGCCGGCGGTGGCCCGGTCGGACGGCCGGGGACGGGCGGCGAGCGAGAGCGGCGCGGCGCCCGGCCGGGTGTCCGGACCGGCGGAGCAGGCGGCGAGTGCGCCGGACCCGGCCGTCAGGCCGGCCAGGGCGGCGGCGCGCAGGAGGAGGCGTCGGTCGACAGTCATCGGTCGACAGCCTAGACAGTGACGCACGACTGTGCGATTCGGGTCCGGCCGGGTCGCGGACGCCGCCGGGCTGTGGCCGAGTGGAGACAGCCGGAGCCGATCCGGCCGGGCCCGGGCCGACGCCCGCGGCCCCGCGCACGTCCAGGAGGAGACCTCGATGGACCTTCAGCTCTCCGGGAAGACCGCCGTCGTGACCGGCGCCAGCAAGGGCATCGGCCTCGCGGTGACCAGGGCGCTGGCGGCCGAGGGCGTCCGGGTGGCCGCGGCCGCCAGGACCGTCACCGACGAGATGACCGGCCACCCGCACGGCGGCCTGGTCCACCCGGTCGCCGTCGACCTCACCACCGCCGACGGCCCCGCCTCGCTGGTCCGGGAGGCGGTCGGACGCTTCGGCGGCCTGGACATTCTGGTCAACAACGTCGGCGCGGTGCGCCCGCGCCTGGGCGGCTTCCGCTCCGTCACCGACGAGGACTGGACCTGGGGGCTGACCGTCAACTTCCTCGCCGCCGTCCGCACCACCCGGGCCGCGCTGCCGCACCTGATCGAGCGCGGCGCCGCGTCGGTCGTCACGGTCAGCTCGGTCAACGCCTTCCTGCCCGATCCGTCGATCATCGACTACTGCGCGGCCAAGGCGGCGCTGACCAACTTCTGCAAGGCGCTGTCCAAGGAGGTCGGCCCGCTCGGCGTGCGGGTCAACACCGTCAGCCCCGGGCCGGTCTCGACCGCGCTGTGGCTCGGCGACGACGGGGTGGCGGCGACCGTCGCCGGGGCCGCCGGCACCCGGCCCGAGGACGTCGCCGACCAGGTCGCCGGCCAGAGCGCGACCGGCCGCTTCAGCCGCCCCGAGGAGGTCGCCGACCTGGTCCTGCTGCTGGCCGGCGACCGCGCCGGCAATGTCACCGGCAGCGACTTCGTCATCGACGGCGGACTCGTCACCACGCTGTGACGGCGGCCCTACGCGTCGGCGGGCCCGGACGCGTGCTCGGGCTCGTGGGCGGCGGGAGCAGCAGGAGCGGTGGGAGCGGCGGATCCGGCCGCCTGCCAGGCCCGGTGGGTGGCCAGCACCTTGGACCACAGCGCCGACCGCTGCGCGGGGGCCAGCCCGGCCGCCGACAGGCCGAAGACCTCCTCCAGGGTGGCGAACCACTCGTCGGCCGAGGTGAGTTCACGCACCTGGCGGCCCTCCGCGCCGAGCCGGACCAGCACCAGCCCGCGCAGCAGCCGGTACCCGTCGGCGTCGCGCAGCTGCGCGCACAGCGCCCGGACGAACGGGGAGTCCGGCGAGGTCGACAGCCACCGGTGCTGCTCCACGAAGTCGGCCGGCCCGGCCGCGTCGGGGGAGAAGTCCATCCCGAGGAAGGAACCGCCCGGGTCGTTGTGCAGCCGCCAGCCGCCCGGCACCACCGCGGACGGCTCCAGCCGGTACTCCAGCGGCCCCTGCCGGTAGGTGCCCGCGCGCAGCGGCAGCGGCTCGTGCAGGCCGTCACCGAGCCCGACGTCCGCCAGCAGCTCCTCGCCCTCGCAGCGCACCGTCAGCGCCAGGTGGTTGCCGGTGGCACCGGGCGGCTGCTCGTCGGTCCGAGTGTGCACCCCGCCCAGGTGCCACCGGACCTGGTACCCGAGGGCCGTCAGCAGCGTCGCGAAGGCGCCGTTCAGATGGAAGCAGTACCCGCCGCCACCGGCCAGGATCCGCGCTATGGAGTCCCCGGGGTCGACCGTCGTCGGTCGGCCGAGCTGGATCTCCAGGTTCTCGTACGGCACCCGCTCGACGTGCGCCCGGTGCAGTCGGCGCAGGGCGTCCGCGGTCGGGCGGGGCGGGCGGGGGACGCCGAGCCGGCGCAGATAGGCGTCCACGGTGTCATCGGTGATCATGCCGTGGCACCCTAGCCGGTATGACCGACATCCTGCTGACGCTCCGTCCGATACCCGACCGGGCCGACGGTTTGCTGCTCCGGGCCGGTGCGCCGCCCCGGCTGCGCGCCCACCTGGAACTGGTCCACGACGTGGCCGCCCGGCTGCTCGACGGCATCGCCGTGCGCTGGCCCGGCGCCGCCGTCGACGGGCCGGCCGTGCTGTTCGGCGCCGCCACCCACGACCTCGGCAAGGTGCGACACCCCGAGGAGCTCACCGGCCCCGGCCACCGGCACGAGGAGGCCGGACACCTGCTGCTGCTCGAACTCGGCGTCGACCCGGCGGACGCCCGCTTCGCCCGGACCCACGCGTCCTGGACCCTGCCGGGGATCACCCTGGAGGAACTGCTGGTCAGCCTGGCCGACCAGGTCTGGCGGGGCAGCCGCCGGGCCGACCTGGAGGACCTGGTGACCGCCCGGCTGGCCGCGGCGTGCGGGCAGGAGACCTGGGAGGCCTTCCTGGCGCTGGACGACCTGCTCGCCGACCTCGGCGCGGACGCCGACCGGCGCCTCGCCCACCAGAACGCCTTCTCGCCCGTCGGCTGAGCCCCTCCCGCCCCGCTCCCGGGCCTCGCCGGCGCGGTGCGCGCGGGCTACCGCTCGGCGGGGCAGAACGCGTCCGCGGCCGGCCGGTGGCCGGTGACCAGGAACCGGGTCACCAGCGCGTCGCCGCAGGCGTTGCCGTTGGCCAGGTAGGCGTCGTGCCCGCCGGAGTCCACGGCCACCATCCGGGCCCGGTCGCCCAGGGCCTGCCGCAGCTTCAGCGCACCGTGGTACGGGGTGGCGGGGTCGCGCAGGTTCTGCACCAGCAGCACGTTCGACGGCCCCCGCGGTGTCACCCTCACCGGCGGCTCCGCCGGGGCAGGCCAGAACGCGCACGGCATCACGTTGACCGGCATCCCGGCCGTCAGCGGGCGGGCCGCCCGCTCCCGCGCCACCGCCTGCGGGTAGCCGGCGGCCGCCGGGGGCCAGGCCACGTCGTTGCACAGGGTGCCGACCGAGACGGCGACGGTGTTCTGCAGTGCGGCGTCCGGCGGCGCCTGCACGGCGGGCAGCGGACGCGTGCCCTGCGCGGCCAGCACCAGCCGGGCCAGCACGGGGAACTTCTCGTCGTCGTACAGGCTCTGCAGCATCGTCTCGCGCAGCGCGTTGCCTTCCAGCACCGGGGGGTTGGCGCCCGGCCAGGCCAGCGGTGCGCGGTCCAGCCGGGCGGCCAGGTCCAGGAACAGCGGCCGGACCTGCTCGGCGGTGTCGGCGAGCCGGTCCGGGTTGCCGGGCGCGGCCGCCCAGGCCGCGAAGTCGGGGAAGCGGTCCTCCGCGCCCGGCCCGAACGCGGCCAGCCAGCCCCGGCCGACCTTCGCCGGGTCCGGGTCGTCGTTGCTGTCCAGCACGATCCGGTCGGTGTGCGCGGGGAACATCGTGGCGTACACCGCCCCCACGTAGGTGCCGTACGAGGTGCCCCAGGCGGAGATCCGCCGCTCGCCGAGCGCCCGGCGGAGCAGGTCGAGGTCGCGGGCCTCGTTGGCGGTGGACAGCGAGCGCAGCACCGGGCCGCCGTTGGCCAGGCAGGTCTCGGCGACCCGGCGGGCGGTCGCGGTGTTGGCGGCGGTCGAACCGTCGGCGGCGGGCCACGGGCGCAGCCGGACCATCGACAGGTCCTCGTGCGTCAGCCCGCAGTCGACGGGGGTGCTGTGCCCGACCCCGCGCGGGTCGAAACCGATCAGGTCGTAGCGGTCGCGGACCTCCTGCGGCAGCCGGCCGAGCACGGCGGACGGTGTGTTCAGGCCGGTTCCGCCTGGGCCGCCCGGGATCAACAGCAGGCTGCCGCGCCGCAGTTCGGGCCGGGCGGCGGCGATCCTGGACACCGCGAGGGTGATCCGCGGCCCGTCGGGGCGGCTGTGGTCGAGCGGTACGGCGAGCGTGGCGCAGCGCTGTTCGGGGGCGGTCGCACCGTCGCAGGCGCCCCAGGCCAGAGGTGCGGGAGGGGCGGGTGCGGCGGCGGCGACCGGGACGGTGCTGGCGAGGACGGCGACGGCGGCGGCGGCAACGGCCGCGGTGCGGTGGATGATTCCCATGCGGAGCAGTCTTGCCGGGCGCCGGGCGCGATCCCATCGGGCCAACGGGCCTGTCCCTGGTGGGGAGTTCCCCACTCCGGACCTCGGGTCAGCCGCCGGTGGCGGCCGGCCGCCGGGGCCGGCCGGCGGTGATACCCGCGCCGACGCCGACGCCCACCAGTACGGTCCCGGCCAGCTCGCCGGGGTGCAGGCCGCCGGTGCCCAGCGCGGCGCCGGAGAGGGCCGCCGTGACCGGGATCAGGCCCGCGAACAGTCCGGCCCGCTCCGGTCCCAGCCGGCCGAGCGCGGTGTACCAGAGCAGGAAGGCCACCACGGTCAGCATGACCGCCAGGTACAGCAGCGCCGCCGCCTCGCCGGCGGTCGGAACCCGCAGCAGCGGCCCGCCGTCCAGGACCAGCCCGGCCAGCGCGAACATCGGCACCGCGAGCGCCGTGGTGTACGCGGAGACCCGGACCGGGCCCAGCCGGGGGAGCAGGTCGACGGCGAGCAGCGAGAACGCCGCCTCGCAGGCCAGCGTGCCCAGCGCGCACCCGAAGCCCAGCAGGTCCCCGGGCCCGAAGCCCTGGGTGACCGCGGCCCCGGCCACCACCACCCCCGCGGCCGCCAGCAGCCGGAGCTGCGGCCGGCGGCGGGCCAGCACCGGCGCCAGCACCGCGAGCAGCAGCGGGGTGCAGCCCACCACCGAGCCGACCGCCGCCGGGTCGGTCCGGCGCAGCGCCTGGATCAGCAGCACGTTGAACGCGAACAGGCCGGTGGCGGCGAGCAGGACCAGCCGCAGCAGTTCGCTGCGGCTCGGGCGCGGCCGCAGCGGGCCGCCGCGCCGGACCAGCGGCAGCAGCAGGGCGGCGGCCAGCAGGTAGCGGGCGGCCTGCCCGCCGTACAGGGGGTAGTCGGTCAGGGCGGCGGTGGCGCCGGTGGAGCACCCCAGGACGGTCATCGCGGCGGCCGCGTACAGCCCGCCGGAGGCGGCCCGGGAGAGCGCCCGCCGCCGGGCGGGGACCGGGACGGCGGCGGGCGCGGGGACGCCGGCGGGTGCTCGGTCAACGGCGGCTGCTCGGTCGACGGCGGGTGATCGGTCAGCGGCGGGTACAGGGGCGGTGGCGGGTACGGGGGCGGTGGCGGGCTCGGTGGGCGGCATGTCTGTCACGCTAGGAGCGGAAGTGGTCCGCCGGACAGGTCCACTCGAGGCCCCGTGGGGAGGACCACTGTGAGCGAGCTGTTCGTCCCGCTCGACCACGCGCTCGGCGACCTGACCGGTCAGCTGACCCGGGCGCTGCGCGGCGCCGTCCAGGGCGGACGGCTGGCGGCCGGTGCCCGGCTGCCGTCCACCCGCGCGCTGGCCGTCCAACTCGGGCTGTCCCGTGGAGTGGTGGTCGAGTCCTACGCCCAACTGGTCGCCGAGGGCTACCTGGTGGGCGTACGCGGCTCGGGTACCCGGGTGGCGCCCGGGGTCGCCCGGCCGCCCGCCCCCGAGCCGCCGGCCCGTTCCGACCGGCCGCCCGGGTACGACCTCAAGCCGGGTACGCCCGACCTGGCGGCCTTCCCGCGGGCCGCCTGGCTGGCCGCCACCCGCCGGGCGCTCACGGCCGTCCAGCACGGCCGGCTCGGCTACGGCGACCCGGCCGGGCTGCCCGAGCTGCGGGCCGAACTCGCCGGCCACCTGGCCCGGGTGCGGGCGGCGGCGGCCGGGCCGGGCGAGGTGACCGTGGTCGCCGGGGTGGCCCAGGGGCTGTCCCTGCTGGTGCGGGTGCTGGCGGCCCGCGGTCCGCAGCGGTACGCGGTCGAGGACCCGTGCTCGCCCGGCACCCTGGCGCTGCTGCGGGCCCACGGCGTGGAGCCGGTCGGCGTCCCGGTCGACCGGGACGGCCTGGACGTCGGGGCGCTGGCCGCCACCGGCGCCACCGTGGTGCTGGTCACGCCCGCGCACCAGTACCCCACCGGGGTGGTGCTGGCGCCCGCCCGCCGGGCCGAACTCATCGCCTGGGCACGGGAGTCCGGTGCGCTGGTGGTGGAGGACGACTATGACGCCGAGTTCCGCTACGACCGCGAACCGGTCGGCTGCCTGCAGGGCCTGGCGCCGGACTCGGTGGTGCACCTCGGATCGCTCAGCAAGTCGCTCGCGCCCGCGCTGCGGCTCGGCTGGGCCGTGCTGCCCGGGCCGCTGGCCGCCGAGTTCCACCATGCCAAGCGCTACGCCGACCTGGGCACCGGCGTGATCGAGCAGCTCGCCTTCGCCGAGCTGCTGTCCGGCGGCGGCTACGACCGGCACCTGCGCACCGTCCGCGCGGTCTACCGGCGGCGCCGGGACGTGCTGGTGGGCGCGCTGCGGTCGGCGCTGCCCGCGACCGAGGTGCGCGGTGTCGCGGCCGGGCTCCACCTGTACCTCGAACTGCCGCCCGGTACCGCGGAGGAGGCCGTGGTGGCCGCCGCGCTCGAACGCGACCTCCGGGTCGAGCCGGTCGGTCCGATGCGGCTGAGCCCGGGCCCGCCGGCCCTCGCCCTCGGCTTCGGGGTGCTGCCCGAGCGCCGGCTGGCCAGGGCGGTCGAGCTGCTGGCCGAGGCGGTCGACAGCGCCGGCGGCACCGGGCGGCCGTGAAGGCCCGCGCGGCGTCGCTGTCCCGGGGCCTCAGGCCTTGCCCGGTCCGGTCACCAGTCCGCGATGGCCCGCCGGGGAGTGCGCCGCGCCGAGGTGAACAGGTTGTTCGAGCGTTCGTGCAGGTCGCCGACGCGGTCGACCACCCGGACGCGGACGCAGAGGGCGTCGATCACGCTCATCGCGTGCGGGCCGAACCAGCCGAGCATGGCCCGTTCCTGTCCGGCCAGGGGTGCCCCGCGCGTCCACAGCTTGATCATGTAGTCGACGTCCGGGCGCAGCCCGGCGCGCGTCAACTCCTCCGTCAGCGCGGCGAATTCGAGCCAGGACTCGGCAGCGGGCGGATCCTGCCCGATGAACCGTACCGAGTACCTCATCTCCCAGACGGTCGCCGCGTCCTGCGCGCCGTTGCGGATCTGGCAGCCCCAGACCAGCTCGTCGGCGCTCGGTCCCAGCTGGACCACCCGTCCGTCGAACCCGATCATCGGGCGGATCGCGGTGGCGTACTGCGCCCGCGCGATCAGCCCGCCACCGGTCGCCAGCACCGCCGCGGTCGCGCTCTGGACGTCGAGGAGCTGGACCGGCGCGCCACCGGGGTCCGACGCCGCGAGGTTCTGCTGGACGATCGTGTAGACGAGCAGCAGACCGCTCACGCCGACCAGGCCGATCAGCAGCTGCCAGAAGACCCAGTTGCGCCGAATGATCCGCTGCGGTGTCTCCACCCTCGCCCCCTCGCTCCGGCCATCACCGTACGGCGCAGCCCGGCCGAGCGACAGACAGCCTCCCGGCCCCGGCGGTGCTTCTAATAGGCCACCGAGACGGTCCGTCCGACCGTGGCGGGCCGGGCCAGGACGGCGAGCATGCAGTGGGCGACGTCGGCCCGGGAGATGCTGGTGCCGTGGCGCAGGTTCCGGTCGTGTGCCGTCCGGTAGGTGCCGGTCACCGGCCTGTCGCTGAGGTAGACCGGGCGGACGGCGGTCCAGTCCAGGCCGCTGTCGCGCAGCACATCCTCCATCCGTGCCAGGTCCGCGTAGTGCGCCCGCAGGACCGCCTTGAGCAGCGGGTAGGCCAGGGTGCGCAGGACGAGACCGTCGCCGGGGTCGTGCCGCGGCGGGTGGGGGCGCCCGGGGGAGGGCACGGTGCCGACCGGGGCCGCGCTCACCGCGACCAGCCGGCGGGCGCCGGTGCCGCGCATCGCGGTGACGATCGCGTCGGTGCCCCGCCAGGCGACCCCGGCCTCGGCCTTCGACACCGGGCCGAGGGCGGAGAGCACCGCGTCGGCGCCTTCGACGGCGGCCCGCAGCGCGGCGGGGTCCGGGGCGGCGAGGTCGGCGGTCAGCACCCGGGCCGGGGTGGCGGGCAGCCGGCCGGGATCCCGGACGACGGCGGTGACGTCGTGTCCGGCGTCGGTGGCCTGGTGGAGCAGCAGCCGGCCGATGCCGCCGGAGGCCGCGAAGATCGTGAGTCTCATCGGAGGTGCCTTCCCGTGGGAACGTGGGTGGGCGGCCCGGGTCCGGCCGGTCCACCGGCCGGAGCCCGCCACCCGGCGGGTGGCCGCGTCGGCGCGGACACCGTGGCCGTCGACCTCGCGCTCCGGGACGGCCGGGACGGCCGGAATCGCCCCGGGGACGACCGGGACGGCGTTCGGGATGCGTGCCTGCACGGCTGCTGCTCCCTTCGTCACGTCGCGCCCGGACCGGCCGCGGTGGCCGCTCACCTTCATGACGCATCGGGAGGAGGGAGTGTGACGGCTGCGGGGAACCCGTCCGCGCGCGGCCGCGCCGGGTCAGTCCAGTTCGTCGGCCAGCAGGTCCATCAGCAGGCCGTCGTGCCAGCTGCCGTCCGGGCCGCGCTCGTAGCGGCGCATCACGCCGACCGGCCGGAAGCCCGCCTTGCGGTAGCAGGCGATGGCGGCGGCGTTGTCGGCGGCCGGGTCGATCACCAGCCGGTGGTGGCCCAGCTCGCCGGTCAGATAGCGGGCGAGGGTGCGGACGGTGTCGGTGCCGAGGCCGCGGCCGTGCACCGCGGGGTCGAGGTAGATGTCGATGCCCGCGTGCCGGTAGTCGGGCTCCTCCTCGGCGTGCCACTGGACGGCGCCGACCACCCGGCCGCGGTACTCGACGGCCAGGGTGGGGGTGGACTCGTCGGCGAGCTCCTCGGCGACCTCGGCGGCCAGGTCCTCCCGGCCGCGCCAGCGGGCGTACACCTCGGGCGTGGCCCGGATGGCGGCGAGCGCCGGGACGTCGTCGGCGGTGGCGGGCCGCAGCGTGACGGCGGCGCCGGTGAGGGTCGGCCGGGTGTCCAGGTCCATGGCCCGACGCTACCCGACCGGCGGACCACCGCCGGCTACCGCTCCGGCGGACCGTCCGGCGGGTGGCAGGCGGACCGGGCGGGCATCGGCCCGTACGGGCTGTTGACCACCGCGGGCAGCGAGCCGGCCCGCAGGAACCGGTGCCCCTCGTAGGGATCGAGGTGCCAGTGGCCGCCGTCCGTCATCGCCGCGATGTCCGCGAGGTTCTCGGCGAGCCAGGCCAGGCCCGCCCGGTCCCCGGTGATCACCAGGATCCGGTGCAGTCCGTCGAGGGCCAGTGAGACCCCGGGCCGGGACGAGCTCCGGACCTCGACGGCGTCCAGCCCGGCACAGGGCAGCCGCCCGACCCCGGCGGCCACCAGGCCGGCGAGCGCCGCCAGAGCGTCGCCGCTGCCGGCGAGATCCAACTCGTACGGGTACGCGGTGACCGTCAGCGCCGGGGCGGCGCCCGGCCGTGCGGGGGCCACCCCGGCGGAGGTCATCCCGCGAGCCAGGGGTTGGCGTCGGTGAGGTCGACGCTCTTCAGCACCACCAGCATCACCAGCACCAGCAGCACCGCCACCAGACCGGTGGCCTGCACCGCGCCGCGCTGCTTGGCGGGCGCGAAGGCGATCACCGCGCCGGTCGCCAGGCCGGTCAGCAGCCCGCCCAGGTGGCCCTGCCAGGAGGTGATGCCGGCCGAGACGACCAGCCAGATCACCATGCTGATCAGTTGCCGGTTCCCGCCCAGCGGGTCGTGGTGCAGGCGGCGGCTGAGCACGAAGTACGCGGCGGTCAGGCCGAAGATCGCCCCGGAGGCGCCGATGGCCGCGCCGGTCGGGTCCAGCAGGTAGACCAGCGCCGAGCCGCCGAGCGCGGAGAGCAGGTACACCGCGAGGTAGCGCAGCGCGCCGAGCCGCTCCTCGACCACCCGGCCCACCACCCACAGCGAGAACATGTTCATCAGGATGTGCGCGATCCCGAACCGCCCCTCGGTCGGCTGCTGGTGCAGGAACGCCGAGGTGATCAGCCGGTACCACTCGCCGTGCGCCACCCCGACCGGGTGGAAGTCCGGCGGCAGCACGTACCCGCTGAACCGGTAGTAGCCGCCGTCCGGACCGACCACCGCCAGCCCGCGCATGCAGAAGTCGTCGATCACCGTGCTCCTGGCCAGCTCGGCCAGGTACGCCAGCACGTTCAGCGCGATCAGCGCGTACGTGACGAAGGGGACGCTGCTGACCCGGCCGCCGAACTGGGTCCGCACCGGCCGCATGTCCTGGTTCCCGGCCTTCACGCATTCCGGGCACTGGTAGCCGACCGCGGCGTCGCGCATGCAGTCCGGGCAGATGTGGCGCTCGCAGCGGGTGCAGCGGATGTGCGACTCCCGCTGCGGGTGCCGGAAGCAGACCGGGTCGGGCCGGACCTCGGGGCTCTGCGGATCGTCGGCGGCGTGCGTGGCGTTCATGCGGGCTGGGGTCTCCGTCGGTCTGCGTCGAGCCTCGGGCGCCGGAGCGGGCCGGGCGCCGGGGCGGCGGGGTGTCGGGGTGTCGGCGAACAAACTAGCGAACGCGACCCCCGGCCGGGAGGCCCAGCCCCGGCCCGGGGCTGACGTCCCGTCCGGGCCCGCCACCGCGGGGACCACCGGGAGTACGCCCGGCGGACCGGGCCGCCCCACCGCGCGGGGGCCCGCGCCGCTGCGACCGGGGGCGCCGGCGGGCTCGGCTAGCCTGGAGGCACGATGAACCGTTTCACGACGCCCTGGGGCGAGCTCGACCTGACCCGCTTCCCCGAGGACCCGCGCGACCCGCTCCGCGCCTGGGACGCCGCCGACGAGTACCTGCTGCGGCACCTCGACGGCATCGACGACGCCCCCGCCACCGACCTGTCGGGCACCGTCGCCGTGCTGGGCGACCGCTGGGGCGCGCTGGCCACCGCGCTCGCCGCGCACCGGCCGGTCCAGATCGGCGACTCCTACCTCGGCCGCCGGGCCACCCTCGCCAACCTGCGGCGGGCCGGGGCCGCACCGGACGCCGTCCGGCTGCTCACCACCCGGGACCCGGTGCCGGAGCGGATCGACGTGCTGCTGGTGCGGGTCCCCAAGAGCCTCGCACTGCTGGAGGACCAGCTGCACCGGCTGGCACCCGCCGTCCACCCGGGCACCGTGGTGGTCGGCACCGGCATGGTCACCGAGATCCACACCTCCACGCTCACCCTCTTCGAGCGCATCCTCGGCCCCACCCGGACCTCGCTGGCGGCCCGCAAGGCCCGGCTGATCTTCTGCACCCCCGACCCGGCCGTCGCCCCGGCCGCCAACCCGTGGCCGCACAGCTACCCGCTGCCCGACGGGATCGGCCCGCTGTCCGGACGGACGGTCACCAACCACGCCGGCACCTTCTGCGCCGAGCGCCTCGACATCGGCACCCGCTTCTTCCTCCAGCACCTGCCGCGGCACACCGGACCCGAGCGGGTGGTGGACCTCGGCTGCGGCAACGGCGTGGTGGGGACGGCGGTCGCGCTGGCCAACCCGGCGGCCGACCTGCTCTTCACCGACGAGTCGTACCAGGCGGTGGCCTCCGCCGAGGCCACCTTCCGGGCCAACGCCCCGGCGGGCACGCAGGCCGCCTTCCAGGTCGGTGACGGCCTGTCGGGCGTCCCGGCCGGATCGGTGGACCTGGTGCTCAACAACCCGCCGTTCCACAGCCACCAGGCCACCACCGACGCCACCGCCCGCCGGATGTTCACCGGCGCCCGCGACGCGCTGCGCCCCGGCGGCGAACTGCTGGTGGTCGGCAACCGCCACCTCGGCTACCACGTCAAACTGCGCCGGCTCTTCGGCAACTGCGAACTGGTGGCCAGCAACCCGAAGTTCGTCGTCCTGCGAGCAGTCAGGAGCTGACCGGGTGCCACGGGGGAGGGCCGGCCGGGCGGCCGGCGCGGTGATCGGTTCGGCGGTCGGTGACGCGCTCGGCGCGCCCTTCGAGTTCGGTCCGCCGGGCATGTTCTCGGCCCGCTTCCCGGACCCGGGCGGGGCGGTGGGCAGTGAGATGTGCGGCGGCGGTGGCTGGGACCCGGGCGAGGCCACCGACGACACCCAGCAGGCCGTGCACCTGGGCGAGTCGCTGCTCGAGTGCGACGGGCTCGACCTCCCGGACGTCTTCGCCCGGCTGCGGCGGTGGGCCGCCGCCGACCCCAAGGACATCGGCATCCAGACCGAGCAGGTGCTCACCGGCGACCTGCCCTGGGACCTCGCCGCCGCCGTGCACTTCCAGACCACCGCGCGGGCGGCCGGCAACGGTTCGCTGATGCGCGCCACCACCTCCGCCGTGTACTTCGCCCCGGCCGGCCGGGCGCGGACCATGGACGCCGCCCGTTCGATCGCCGCCCTCACCCACGGCGACCGGGCCGCCTGGGAGGGCACCGCGGTCTTCCACGAGCTGGTCCGCACCGCGCTGGCGGGCGGGGACCCGCTCGCCGCACTGCCGTCCGTGCTGGCCGACGTCCACCCCGACCACCGGGAGCGGTACGCCGCCGTGCTCGCCCCCGACTGGCACCCCGACCGGGCGACCGAGTTCAACGGCGCGGTCTGGCCTTGTCTGGGTTCGGCCGTGTGGGCGCTGCGCACCACCGCCACCTTCGAGGACGCGCTGCGCGCGGCGGTCGACCTCGGCGGGGACACCGACACCGTCGCCGCCGTGACCGGCGGTCTGGCCGGGGCGGTGTACGGCCTGGCGGCCGTGCCCGCCCGCTGGACCGAGGCGCTGCACGTGCCGTTGCCGGGTGGCGGCGGGCGGGTGCTGCGGCTGCCCGAGCTGCTCGGTCTGGCGGACCGGCTGGCGGCGCGGTAGCCCGACGCGCCCGGTGCGGTTCCGGTGGTCGGTGCCCGGTGGCCGGGCCGCGTTCACCGTGCGGACGCGGCCGCGCAGCAGACGGGCCACCTGCGCACCCGAGGCTGAGCCGCACCGGACCCGCCGGTTACCGGGCACCCCCATTCTCAAGTTAGGGTACCCTTACAAGGGGCTTCTTGCATGAATGTTCCGAGCTGCGTATATTCATGCCAAGTTCGAGAGAGGAAAGCCATGGCTTTGCGAGTCGCCGTCGCCGGCGCCAGCGGGTACGCGGGGGGCGAGGTGCTGCGCCTGCTGCTCGGCCACCCCGAGATCGAGATCGGTGCGCTGACCGGAGGCTCCAACGCGGGGGCGCGCTTCGGCACGCTCCAGCCGCACCTGCTCCCGCTGGCCGACCGCGTCCTGGAGCCCACCACCACCGAGGTGCTGGCCGGCCACGACATCGTCTTCCTCGGGCTGCCGCACGGCCAGTCCGCCGCCGTCGCCGAGGCGCTCGGCGAGGACGTGCTGGTGGTCGACTGCGGCGCCGACTTCCGGCTGAAGTCCGCCGCCACCTGGGAGAAGTTCTACGGCTCGCCGCACGCCGGCACCTGGCCGTACGGCCTGCCGGAGCTGCCCGGCCACCGCGCCGCGCTCAAGGGCGCCAAGCGGATCGCCGTCCCCGGCTGCTACCCGACCGCCGTCTCCCTCGCACTGTTCCCCGCCTACGCGGCGCGGCTGGTCGAGCCCGAGGCCGTCGTGGTGGCCGCCTCCGGCACCTCCGGCGCCGGCAAGGCGGTCAAGGCGCACCTGCTCGGCAGCGAGGTGATGGGCTCGATGAGCCCGTACGGCGTCGGCGGCGGCCACCGGCACACCCCCGAGATGGCGCAGAACCTCGGCCCGGTGGCGGGTGAGGAGATCACCGTCTCCTTCACCCCCACCCTCGCCCCGATGCCGCGCGGCATCCTGGCCACCTGCAGTGCGAAGGCGAAGCCCGGTACCACCGCCGCCTCGCTGCGCGCCGCGTACGCCGAGGCCTTCGCCGGTGAGCCGTTCGTCCACCTGCTGCCCGAGGGGCAGTGGCCGCAGACCAGCTCGGTCTACGGTTCCAACGCCGCGCTGGTCCAGGTCGCCCTGGACGAGCACGCCGGCCGGGTGATCGCGATCAGCGCCATCGACAACCTGGTCAAGGGCACCGCAGGCGGCGCGGTGCAGAGCATGAACATCGCCCTCGGGCTCCCCGAGGAGCTGGGCCTTCCGCTGAACGGAGTCGCACCGTGACCGACCATCAGAGCGCGGGCGTCACCGCCGCGAAGGGCTTCCGGGCCGCCGGCGTGACCGCCGGCATCAAGGCCTCCGGCACGCCCGACCTGGCCCTGGTGGTCAACGACGGTCCCGCCTTCGCCGCCGCCGGCGTCTTCACCTCCAACCGGGTCAAGGCCGCACCGGTGCTCTGGTCCGAGCAGGTGCTGAAGGCCGGCCGGCTCACCGCCGTCGTCCTCAACTCCGGTGGCGCCAACGCCTGCACCGGCCCGCTGGGCTTCCAGGACACCCACGCCACCGCCGAGAAGGTGGCCGAGCAGCTCGCCACCGGCGCCGGCGAGGTCGCGGTCTGCTCCACCGGCCTGATCGGCGAGCGGCTGCCGATGGACCTGCTGCTGCCCGGCGTCGAGCAGGCCGTCGCCGCACTCTCCGCCGACGGCGGCGAGGCCGCCGCCATCGCCATCAAGACCACCGACACCGTCCACAAGACCGCCCAGGTCGCCAGCCCGGCCGGCTGGACCGTCGGCGGCATGGCCAAGGGCGCGGGCATGCTCGCGCCGGGCCTCGCCACCATGCTGGTGGTGATCACCACGGACGCCGCCGTCGAGGCGCCCGAGCTGGACGCGGTGCTGCGCGCCGCCACCCGCACCACCTTCGACCGGATCGACTCCGACGGCTGCATGTCGACCAACGACACCGTACTGCTGCTCGCCTCCGGCGCCAGTGAAGTGGTCCCGGACCGGGACGAGTTCACCGAGGCCGTGCAGAGCGTCTGCGGCGAGCTGGCCCGGATGCTGATCGGCGACGCCGAGGGCGCGAGCAAGGACATCCGGATCGACGTCGTCAACGCGGCCACCGAGGAGGAGGCCGTCGAGGTCGCCCGCACGGTGGCCCGAAACAACCTGCTCAAGTGCGCCATCCACGGCGAGGACCCCAACTGGGGCCGGGTGCTGGCCGCGATCGGCACCACCCGGGCCGCCTTCGACCCGGACCGGCTGGACGTCGCCATCAACGGCGTCTGGGTCTGCCGCGACGGCAGCGTCGGAGAGGACCGCTCGCTGGTCTCGATGAAGGACCGCGAGGTGGTCATCACCGCCGATCTGAAGGCCGGTCAATTCGCGGTCACTGTCTGGACCAACGACCTGACCGCAGACTACGTCCATGAGAACAGCGCCTACTCGACCTGATCCGGGGGACATCGTGCAGATCGCACCCAAGGGCGAACAGGCCCGCAACAACACCGCGTTGCCCAAGGCGCGCACGTTGATCGAGGCGCTGCCCTGGCTGGAGCGCTTCCACGGCAAGACCATCGTGATCAAGTTCGGCGGCAACGCCATGGTCGACGACGAACTCAAGGCGGCCTTCGCCCAGGACGTGGTCTTCCTGCGCTACGCCGGACTGCACCCGGTCGTGGTCCACGGCGGCGGCCCGCAGATCAACGCCCAGTTGGAGAAGCTCGGCCTGGAGTCGTCCTTCACCGCCGGGCTGCGGGTCACCACCCCGGAGACCATGGACGTGGTGCGGATGGTGCTGGCGGGCCAGGTCCAGCGCGAGCTGGTCGGGCTGCTCAACGAGCACGGCCCGTTCGCGGTCGGCATGACCGGCGAGGACGCGCACACCATGACCGCGGTCAAGCGGTACGCGGTGGTGGCGGGCGAGCAGGTCGACATCGGCCTGGTCGGCGACATCGTCAACATCGAGGCGGGCGCGGTGAAGGCGCTGATCGGCGACGGCCGGATCCCGGTCATCTCCTCGATCGCGCGCGGCGCCGACGGCCACGTCTACAACATCAACGCCGACACCGCGGCCGCCGCGCTGGCGGTCGCGCTCGGCGCCGAGATGCTGGTCATCCTGACCGACGTCGAGGGCCTCTACCGGGACTGGCCGGGCTCCGACGACGTGATCAGCAGGCTCACCGGCACCGAGCTGGAGGAGATGCTGCCGACCCTGGCGACCGGCATGCTCCCCAAGATGGAGGGCTGCCTGCGGGCCGTGCGCTCCGGCGTCGGCACCGCCCGCGTCCTGGACGGACGGGTGCAGCACAGCCTGCTCCTGGAGATCTTCACCGACGAAGGCATCGGCACCATGGTCGTCCCCGACGACGAGGCGCCCGTACTGGGGGGACTGGCATGACCGGCGGCAACAGCGGCATCACCGAGCGGTGGCAGCACGCGCTGATGGACAACTACGGCACCCCGCGGATCCCGCTGGTCCGCGGCGCCGGCTCGCGGTTCTGGGACGCCGACGGCAAGGAGTACCTGGACCTGGTCGGCGGGATCGCGGTCAACGCGCTCGGCACCGCCCACCCGGCCGTGGTCGAGGCGGTCACCGGCCAGATCTCCACCCTCGGGCACGTGTCCAACCTGTTCATCGCGGAGCCGACCGTCCGGCTCGCCGAGCGGCTGCTCCAGCTGTCCGGCCGCGACGGCCGGGTGTTCTTCTGCAACTCCGGCGCGGAGGCCAACGAGGCCGCCTTCAAGATCAGCCGGCTGACCGGCCGGACCCACCTGGTCTCGGTGCAGGGCGCCTTCCACGGCCGCACCATGGGCGCGCTGGCGCTCACCGCGCAGCCCGCCAAGCAGGACCCGTTCCGCCCGCTGCCCGGCGATGTCACCCATGTGCCGTTCGGCGACGTCGAGGCGCTGCGGGCGGCCGTCACCACCGACACCGCCGCCGTCTTCCTGGAGCCGATCCAGGGCGAGAACGGCGCGGTCCCGCTGCCCGACGGCTACCTGCGGGCCGCCCGCGAGATCACCCGGGCCACCGGCACCCTGCTGGTCCTGGACGAGATCCAGACCGGCATCGGCCGGACCGGCCACTGGTTCGCCCACCAGGCCGTCGAGGGCGCCGACCCGGACATCGTCACCCTGGCCAAGGGGCTCGGCGGCGGCCTGCCGATCGGCGCCGCCATCGCCTTCGGCCCGGCCGCCGAACTGCTCCACCCGGGCCACCACGGCACCACCTTCGGCGGAAACCCGGTGGTCGCGGCGGCGGGCCTGGCGGTGCTGGACACCATCGAGTCCCAGGGCCTGCTGGAGCACGTCGCCAAGGTCGGCGAGCGGATCCGGCAGGGCGTGGAGGCGATCGGCGACCCGCTGGTGGCCCATGTGCGCGGCAGCGGGCTGCTGCTCGGCATCGTGCTGACCGCGCCGGTCTCGGCCCGGGTCCAGGCCGCCGCGCAGCAGGCCGGGTTCCTGGTGAACGCGGCGGTGCCGGACGCCGTCCGGCTGGTGCCGCCGCTGGTGCTCACCGAGCAGGAGGCGGACAGCTTCCTGGCCGCCCTGCCGGAGATCCTCCGGTCGGTGCGGGAGTCCGCCCCCGACGCGAACAGCTGAGCCCAGTCCAGGAGAATCATCGTATGACCGCACCCAACTTCGACCAGTCCGCCGCCGGGCCGACGCCGCAGGTCCCGCAGACCCGCACCGCGCGCCACCGGCGGATCGTGGACCTGCTGACACGTCAGCCGGTCCGCTCGCAGAGCCAGCTCGCCAAACTGCTGGCCGACGACGGACTGGTGGTCACCCAGGCCACCCTCTCCCGGGACCTGGACGAGCTGGGCGCGGTCAAGATCCGCAACCGGGACGGCGCGCTCATCTACGCCGTCCCGGCCGAGGGCGGCGACCGTACGCCGCGCGCGCCGATGGGCGAGTCCGCCAGCGAGGGCCGGATGGCCCGGCTGGCGGGCGAGCTCATGGTCTCCGCCACCGCCTCCGGCAACCTGGTGGTGCTGCGCACCCCGCCGGGGGCCGCGCAGTTCCTCGCCTCGGCGATCGACGCGGCGGAGGTGTACGAGGTGATCGGCACCATCGCCGGCGACGACACCGTGCTGCTGATCAGCCGCGACCCGGCCGGCGGCCAGGCGCTGGCCGACCACCTGATGCAGCTGGCCCAGGCCAAGGTCCAGTAGACCGCTCCGGGGCCGGCCGACGGCCGGTTCCCGGAGGAATCCCCGCCCGTACCGTGCGGCCCCGGAAACGGGGTTTGGCGTTTCATACGCAGTGATGCATACTTATGCCTAACGCCGCATGGGAACCGCACAGCACGATCCCCTGCCCTGTACGCACCCCTTTGTGAAGGAGAAAGCCGTGACCGAGCGCGTCGTACTCGCCTACTCGGGCGGTCTGGACACGTCCGTCTGCATCGGCTGGATCGCCGAGGAGACCGGCGCCGAGGTCATCGCCGTCGCCGTCGACGTCGGCCAGGGCGGCGAGGACCTGGAGAAGATCCGCCAGCGCGCGCTGGACTGCGGCGCGGTCGAGGCCGAGGTCGCGGACGCCCGCGAGGAGTTCGCCGACGAGTACTGCCTGCCGGCGCTCAAGGCCAACGCCCTCTACCAGGGCCAGTACCCGCTGGTCTCCGCGCTGTCCCGGCCGACCATCGTCAAGCACCTGGTCGCCGCCGCCCAGAAGCACGGCGCCACCACGGTCGCCCACGGCTGCACCGGCAAGGGCAACGACCAGGTCCGCTTCGAGGTCGGCATCAACTCGCTGGCCCCCGGCCTGAAGTGCATCGCCCCGGTCCGCGACTACGCGATGACCCGGGACAAGGCCATCGCCTTCGCCGAGGCCAAGGGCCTGCCGATCGCCACCACCAAGAAGTCGCCGTACTCGATCGACCAGAACGTCTTCGGGCGGGCCGTGGAGACCGGCTTCCTGGAGGACATCTGGAACGCCCCGATCGAGGACGTCTACGAGTACACCCAGAACCCGGCCACCCCGCGCGAGGCCGACGAGGTGGTCATCACCTTCGAGGCCGGCGTCCCGGTCGCCATCGACGGCCGCAAGGTCACCGTGCTCCAGGCCATCGAGGAGCTCAACAAGCGCGCCGGCGCCCAGGGCATCGGCCGGCTCGACATGGTCGAGGACCGCCTCGTCGGCATCAAGTCCCGTGAGATCTACGAGGCCCCCGGCGCGATCACCCTGATCACCGCCCACCAGGCCCTGGAGAACGTCACCGTCGAGCGCGAGCTGGCCCGCTACAAGCGGCAGGTCGAGCAGCGCTGGGCCGAGCTGGTCTACGACGGCCTGTGGTTCTCCCCGCTCAAGCGGGCCCTGGACGGCTTCGTGAACGAGGCCAACCAGTCCGTCTCCGGCGACATCCGGCTGGTCCTGCACGGCGGCCGGGCCGTGGTCAACGGCCGCAAGTCCGACCAGTCGCTGTACGACTTCAACCTCGCCACCTACGACACCGGCGACACCTTCGACCAGTCGATGTCCAAGGGCTTCATCGAGATCTTCGGCCTCTCCTCGAAGATCGCGGCCCGGCGCGACCTGGCCTGAGCCACCCCTCCCCGGTCCCGGCTGTCACCCCCGGCAGCCGGGACCACCCCTACCGCCGCACAGCTGAAGGAGCCCGAGCGATGCCCGCCGACCAGCCCGCCGACGTCCGCCTCTGGGGCGCGCGATTCGCCGACGGCCCCTCCGAGGCCCTGGCCAGGCTCTCCGCCTCGGTGCACTTCGACTGGCGCCTCGCCCCGTACGACATCGCCGGTTCCAAGGCGCACGCCAAGGTGCTGCACAAGGCCGGCCTGCTCGGCGACGAGGAGCTGAGCGGCATGCTCGCCGGCCTCGACCGGCTGCTCGCCGACGTCGAGGCGGGCACCTTCACCGGCACCGTCGCCGACGAGGACGTGCACACCGCGCTGGAACGCGGCCTGCTGGAGCGGCTCGGCCCCGACCTCGGCGGAAAGCTCCGGGCCGGACGCTCGCGCAACGACCAGATCGCCACCCTGTTCCGGATGTACCTGCGCGACCACGCGAAGATCATCGGTGGGCTGCTGCTCGACCTCCAGCACGCCCTGGTCGGTCTCGCCGAGGCCCACCCCGAAACCGCGATGCCGGGCCGCACCCACCTCCAGCACGCCCAGCCCGTGCTCTTCGCCCACCACGTCCTCGCGCACGTGCAGGCCCTCGGCCGGGACGCCGAGCGGCTGCGCCAGTGGGACACCCGCACCGCCGTCTCCCCGTACGGCTCCGGGGCGCTGGCCGGCTCCTCGCTCGGCCTCGACCCGGAGGCGGTCGCCGCGGAGCTGGGCTTCGAGCGCGGCTCGGTCGGCAACTCGATCGACGGCACCGCCTCCCGGGACTTCGTGGCCGAGTTCGCCTTCGTCACCGCGATGATCGGGATCAACCTCTCCCGGATCGCGGAAGAGGTGATCATCTGGAACACCAAGGAGTTCGGCTTCATCACGCTGCACGACGCCTTCTCCACCGGCTCGTCGATCATGCCGCAGAAGAAGAACCCCGACATCGCCGAGCTCGCCCGGGGCAAGTCCGGCCGCCTGATCGGCAACCTCACCGGCCTGCTGGCCACCCTCAAGGCGCTGCCGCTCGCGTACAACCGCGACCTCCAGGAGGACAAGGAGCCGGTCTTCGACTCCTGCGACACCCTGGAGGTCCTGCTGCCGGCCTTCACCGGCATGATGGCCACCCTCACGGTCCACCGCGACCGGCTCGAGGAGCTGGCCCCGGCCGGGTTCTCGCTGGCCACCGACATCGCCGAGTGGCTGGTCAAGCAGGGCGTCCCGTTCCGGGTCGCGCACGAGGTCGCCGGCGCCTGCGTCAAGGTCTGCGAGGCCCAGGGCATCGAGCTGGCCGACCTGACGGACCAGCAGTTCGCCGAGATCTCCGGGCACCTCACCCCCGAGGTCCGCTCCGTCCTCAGCGTCCACGGCGCCATCGCCTCCCGCAACGGCCGCGGCGGCACCGCCCCGAGCGCGGTGGCCACCCAACTCGCCGAGATCAAGGCAGACCTGGCCCACCAGCAGGACTGGACCACCGCCTGACCCCAACCCTCCGGGGCGGGTGACTTCAGGAGCGCTGGGGGCACCCTCGGCCTTCGGCCAGGGTTGCCCCCCCAGCGCCCCCTTGAGGTGTGTCCGGCGGGTGGGGTTTTTCAGGGGCGCGAGGAACTGCGCGGCGGCGGAAGCGTGCTTGGGGTCGGTCGGCGACGGCGGGTGGTTGTTGCTCGCCGTTGCCGGGGTACCGCCAGGCACGTTTCCGCCCCCGCGCGTTCCGCCCCCGGCCTTCGGCCAGGGTTGCCCCCCAGCGCCTCCTGCAGTGCACCCGAACGGGTGGTCCCCCGGTGGGGGCCGTGTCGGTGCGGGGGAGTGGTGCGGTCATAGGGGTGTGATCCCCGTTGCTGAACTCCGACCCGAGGTGGTGCCGTTCGTCGCCGTGCTGGCGCGCGGGTGCCGGGTGGACGCCGAGGACCTGGAGCAGTCGGTCTGGCTGGGGGTCGTGGAGCGGGCGCGGACGCGCGGGCTGCCGGCCCGCCCGGGGGCGTGGCTGCGGGGGCTGGCGGTACGGGCGGTGCTGGCCGCGCGTGAGCGGGTGGTGGAGACGCCGGTGCCCGTGGTGACCCAGCGTCACCTCGGACCGGCGGAGCAGCTCGCCAGGACCGAGCTCCACCGGGCCGTCCGGCGGGCCCTGGCCGCGCTTCCCGGCCGCTGCCCCGCCCTGCTGGCGGCGCTGGCCCAGTCGCCGGAGCTGTCGTACCGGCAGCTGTCCGAGCGCCTCGGCGTGCCGCGCGGCTCGCTCGGCCCGACCCGCTCCCGGTGCCTGGGCTGCCTGCGGGCGCTGCTCGCGGCCCGGAGTGCGGACTGGGACCCGGACCCCCACACGGACCCGGGCGCTGTGCGGCTCCGGTGAAGGTCGAGTGATGCTCGACACGTCGGGCGTCCGGAAGGTTGAGGGCGGTCGACCGCTGGGTAGAGCGGTGGCGAACGTCGCTCTTGACGGTCGTCCGCCGTTCCGGATACTGAGCGTGAGCGCTGATCCGGGCCAGGCGGGCGGTGATGTCGTCCGGAGGGACCGGAGCAGCGCTTTCCCCCGGACCGGGCCGATCCCCGTCCGGGCACACCTCGGTAGGCGGCCGGTGCGAGACCCTCACTCGTCGCGCCGGGCACGATCCATGGGGAGGCCCCGTACATGGGCATGAGTGTGAGCATCTCGGCGGCGACCGAGCAGGACGCGGAGCAGATCCTCAAGCTGCAGTACCTCGGGTACCAGAGCGAGGCCGAGCTGTACTCGGACTGGACGATCGATCCGCTGACCCAGAGCCTGGACAGCCTGCGGGAGGAGATCGCCGAGCGGCACGTGCTGGTGGCGCGCCTCGGCGAGGAGGTGGTCGGCACGGTACGCGGCTGGGTCGACGAGCAGGGTGTCGGCCACATCGGCCGGCTGGTGGTGCACCCGCGGATCCAGCGGCACGGGCTGGGCCGCCGGCTGCTGGACGCGGTCGAGCTCCGGCTGAGCGCCGAGCACGCGGTGCGCGGGTTCGAGCTGTTCTCCGGTCACCGCAGCCTGGCCAACCTGCGCCTGTACGCCCGCCAGGGGTACCGCCAGACCGCCGTGCGGGAGGTCTCCCGCCGGCTGAGCATCGTGACCATGGAGAAGCCGGTCGCGACCTCGCTCGCAGCCTGATCCCCGGCCGTTCCCGGCCCGCCGACGGCGCCCCACTCCACCGGAGTCGGGCGCCGTCGGCCTTGCGGCACAAGGCTCGTGTCCGCATTCCGGACAGCGGGTCCTGTTCATTGGGACTGTGCCCATATGTCTGATTTACTTGCTCGTATGACTGCGACGACGAAATGCACCCCCACCGGCACCGTGCCGGCAGGTGAGCGATGCATGTGCCGTCGAATGTGTCGCCGCTGAGGGCCACCGTCCCTGCGCTCGCGCCCCGAAGCGAGTAACTCCCCGCACGCCGTCACCGGCGTGTCCGCCCGCCGGTCACTGATGACCCGCCAGGGCCGTGTTCCCGTGCGTCGCCGCCCTCCCGGTGGCCGTCGCCGCCGTGGGGCGCGTACCGAACCCCCCTCTTCACCTGCACCGGCGTGCCCGGCATGCCGCTGACCGCCTCCGGCGTGCCGGCCGAAAAGCCGTCCGCCCACGAACAACGGAAGCAGCTGTGATCACCACCAAGGACCTCAGGAAGGTCTACCGCTCCGGCGGCCGCGAGGTCACCGCCCTCGACGGCGTCGACCTGCACGTCCGCGAGGGAGAGGTCTACGGAGTCGTCGGCACCAGCGGCGCCGGCAAGTCCACCCTCATCCGCTGCGTCAACATGCTGGAGCGGCCCAGCTCCGGCACCGTCACCGTGGACGGCCTCGACCTCACCGCGCTGTCCGGCAGCGAGCACCGGCCCGGCCGTGAACTCCGCGAGGCCCGCCGCCGGATCGGCATGGTGTTCCAGCACTTCAACCTGCTCTCCTCGCGCACCGTGCAGGAGAACGTCGAACTGCCGCTGGAGATCATCGGCCAGGACCGCACCCAGCGCCGCCGCCGCGCGGCCGAACTGCTGGACCTGGTCGGCCTCGCCGACAAGGCCCGCAACTACCCGGGCCAGCTCTCCGGCGGCCAGAAGCAGCGGGTCGGCATCGCCCGTGCGCTGGCCGGCGACCCCAAGGTGCTGCTCTCCGACGAGGCCACCTCGGCGCTCGACCCGGAGACCACCCGCTCGATCCTCGGGCTGCTGCGCGACCTCAACCGGCAACTCGGCCTCACCGTGCTGCTGATCACCCACGAGATGGACGTCATCAAGTCCGTCTGCGACTCCGCCGCCCTGATGCGCGGCGGCCGGGTGGTCGAGTCCGGCGCCCTGACCGACCTGCTCGCCACCGAGGGCTCCCAGCTCGCCCGGGACCTCTTCCCGCTCGGCGACTTCGGCTCCGGCCACCCCGGCCACACCGTCGTGGAGGTCACCTTCCAGGGCGACACCCCGGCCCAGCCGTTCATCTCCCAGCTGGCCCGCACCTACCAGATCGACATCAACATCCTCGGCGCCGCGGTCGAGACCATCGCGGGCCGGATGGTCGGCCGGATGCGGGTCGAACTGCCCGGCGGGCACCAGGACAACGTGGTGCCGATCGGCTTCCTGCGCGAGCAGGGCCTCCAGGTGGACGTGGTGGCGACGAACGGAGCAGCGGCATGAGCAACACCCTGACCTGGGACCAGATGCAGGACCTGATGTGGCCCGCCACCTGGGAGACCCTCCAGATGGTCGGCGTCGCCTCGGCCGCCACCGTGATCCTCGGTCTGCCGGTGGGCCTGCTCCTGGTGCTCACGGACCGCGGCGGCCAGTTGGAGAACCGCCCGCTGAACCGGGTGGTCGGCGCCGTGGTCAACATCGGCCGCTCGCTGCCGTTCATCATCCTGATCGTGGCGCTGGCGAGCTTCACCAAGCTGATCGCCGGCACCAGCATCGGGTGGCAGGCGGCGACGGTGCCGCTCACGGTGGGCGCCATCCCGTTCTTCGCCCGGCTGGTCGAGACCTCCGTCCGCGAGGTCGACCCCGGCCTGGTCGAGGCCGTCCAGTCGATGGGCGGCTCGACCTGGACGACCGTCCGCAAGGTGCTCCTGCCGGAGGCGCTGCCCGCGCTGGTCGCCTCGGCCGTCACCACGGTGATCGCCCTGATCGGCTTCTCCGCGATGGCGGGCGTGGTCGGCGGCGGCGGCCTCGGCGACCTCGCCTACCGCTACGGCTACCTGCGCTTCCAGACCACCTTCATGTGGGTGATCATCGCCGAGCTGGTGGTCATCGTGACCGCGCTCCAGCTGATCGGCGACCGGACCGCCCGCCGGCTCTCCCACCGCGGCACCCACCGCAGCCCGCTCGGCTCCCTGTTCGGCCGCCGCGGCACCCCCTCCGTCGACGAGCCCGTCGCCCCCTGACCCCGCCGCGGCCCCACCCCGGGCCCGGCGAGAACCCGGCCGCACCCGTCCCGTCGTCCACGGTCCGGGCGGCCGACCGCAACCCCGCAGAAAGGCACTTTTCGTGCGTAACGTCCTGAAGACCACCACCGTCCTCGCCACCGCCGGCCTCGCCCTGTCGCTCGCCGCCTGCAGCAGCTCCGGCTCCTCGCCGGCCGGCGCCTCCGCCGACCCGAACAAGGCGCTGACCGTGGTCGCCAGCCCCACCCCGCACGCCCAGATCCTCCAGTACGTGAAGGACAACCTGGCCGAGAAGGCGGGCCTCAAGCTGAACATCAAGGTGGTCAGCGACTACGTCACCCCCAACACGGCCGTTCAGGACGGCTCCGCGGACGCCAACTACTTCCAGCACGTGCCCTACCTCGAGGACTTCAACCAGAAGAACGGCACGAGCATCGTCTCGGTCGAGCCGGTCCACCTCGAGCCGCTCGGCGTCTACTCCAAGAAGGCCAAGGCCATCGGCGACCTCAAGGACGGCGCCCAGGTCGGCGTCCCCAACGACGCCACCAACGAGGGCCGGGCGCTCAAGCTGCTCGCCGACAACAACGTCATCACCCTCAAGGGCGGCGCCGGCACCGCCGCCACCGTCCAGGACATCGCGAGCAACCCGAAGAACCTCAAGTTCAAGGAGCTGGAGGCGGCCCAGCTGCCGCGCTCCCTCGACGACCTGGACGCCGCGGTCATCAACGGCAACTACGCCCTCGACTCCGGCCTCAAGCCCGCCACCGACGCGATCCTGCTGGAGAAGGCCGAGGGCAACCCCTACGCCAACATCCTCGCCGTCAAGAAGGGCAACGAAGCCGACCCGCGGGTCAAGAAGCTGGCCGAGCTGCTGCACTCCGCCGAGGTGAAGAAGTACATCGCCGACACCTTCCAGGGCTCGGTCGTCCCGGCGTTCTGACCGGCACCCCCGCCCCCGCGTCCCGGACGCCCGTGACCGGGCCCCCGCCTCACCACGGCGGGGGCCCGGTCGTGCAGTATGCAGGGGAGACGGTCCCGTCGGGGGCGAATCTGACGTGCCGTCGCCACAACGGCGGCACACCTGACGGTCCGTCGACGGGCAGCGGGTACCCTGGCACGCCCGAGGAGGGGCGCGGCGTACCGTGTGTCCACGACCCGGCGAGGAGAGACGGCAATGGCAGCGAGCTTCCCCGAGACAGCCATCAGCACCGACCGGCTGCTGCTGCGCCCGCCCGCGGACGCCGACGCCCCCAGCCTGGTCGCGATGATGGCCGACGAGCAGGTGTACGCCTGGACGGCCGTTCCCCAGCCCTTCACCGAGACCCACGCCCTGGAGTGGATCCGCACCCACGCCCCCGCCCGCCGCGCGGACGGCCGGGGCATCTGCTTCACCGTCGTCGAGCACCTCACCCAGCGGGTGGTCGGCCGGGTCGAACTCCGCGGCACCGACTGGCGGCTGCGCTCCACCGAGATCACCGGGGTGACCGCCCCCTGGGCGCGCGGCGAGGGCTACGCCCCGGAGGCCGTGCTCGGGGTCGCCCAGTGGCTGTTCGAGGACCGCGGCTTCCACCGCCTGGAGCTGCGCACGGCCGCCGGGAACACGGCCGGCCAGCAGGTCGCGCAGAAGACCGGCTGCATCAGCGAGGGCGTGCTGCGCAGCGCCTGGATAGTCCGGGACGACTGGACCCCGGGGGAGCGCGGCCGCACCGCGCCGGCCGCCGGGACCCGCAGCGACCTCATCGTGTGGAGCCTGCTCCCGGAAGACCTCGACAGCCCCGAGCCCGACTGGGCCGACCGGGGCCACCTGCTCCGCGACTGACCGCACGGCCACCGGGTCGGGCGTCGCCGGGCACACCGGGCGGTGCACCCGGTAGCCTCTCCTGGGGCGTGCCGAGGCCGGCCGCCCGAGGGTGTGTGTCCGCACGGTTCCGGGCGTCGAGTCGATCCGCCGCGGACCGTCGGCCGGGCCCTGCGACGGGGCGGACCAGGCGAGGGAGAACAGCCGCAGATGGCTGACCGGATCACGGTCATCGGGTGGGACGGCACCCCACTCACCGAGGCGGCGGCCTCCGCGCTCGCCGGGGCGACCCTGGTGGCGGGGGCGCCCTACCAGCTGAACGCACTGCCGGTGCCGGCCGGCGCCGAGCGCATCGCCCTCGGCAGCATCGCCGCCGCCGCGCACCGGCTGGCCGAGCACCGCGGCACCGCCGTGGTCGTCGCCGAGGGCGACCCGGGCTTCTTCGGCGTCGTCCGGACCCTGCGGCGGCCCGAGTACGGCCTCGAACTCGAGGTGCTGCCCGCCGTCTCCTCGGTCGCCACCGCCTTCGCCCGGGCCGGGATGGCCTGGGAGGACGCCCAGGTGGTGTCGGTGCACGGCGGCCGGCTGCGCCGCGCCGCCAACATCTGCCGGGCCCACCCCAAGGTCGCCGTGCTCACCACCGCCGACGCCGGCCCCGCCGAACTGGCCCTGATGCTCCGCGGCGTGCACCGCACCTTCGTGGTCTGCGAGGCACTGGGCACCCCGGACGAGGACGTCACCGTCCTGACCTCCGAGCGGGTACCGGACCACGACTGGCGCGACCCCAGCGTGGTGCTGGTGATCGGCGGCCACCTGAGCGGCACCGTCACCGAGGCGGCCGGCTGGCTCGCCGGCCGCCCGCTGGGCTTCCCCGCGCCGGAGCACGGCTGGGCGCTGCCCGCACCGGCGTACGCGGGTGCGGGGGCGGACGACGGCGCACCGGCCGAGGAGCACGCGCTGCCCGCGCATGTCCGCGCGCTGGCGCTGGCCAGGATCGGGCCGGTCCCCGGGGACCTGGTGTGGACGGTCGGCGGAGCCGGCGGCGAACTGGCCGTCGACACCGCGCGGCTCGGCGCGGCGGTGGTTGCGGTCCAGGCGCAGGCCGCCGCCCGGGCGCGGACGGCCGCGGCCGCGCGCCGGCACGCCGTCGAGGTCGAGGTGGTCCAGGGAGAGGGGCCCGAGGCGCTCGGCGGACTGCCCGAGCCGGACGCGGTGGTGATCGAGTCCGGCGGCGCGGAACTGGTCCGGGCGGTCGCCGCCCGCCGCCCCGGACGCCTGGTCCTGATCGCCCGGAACCTGGCCGAGGCGGCCGACTTCCGGCAGATCGCCGAGACGGCGGGCTACCGCGTGGACGGCGCACTGCTGCAGTCCGCGCCGCTCACTCCGGCGCGCGCCGACCGCGACCGCCCCTCTTTCGGCCCGGCCGACCACACCTTGATCCTCTGGGGCCGGGCGGGCTGAGCCGGCCTCAGCCGTCCGGACCCGGCCCGGCGGCACCGCACGGACCGCACGGTGCCCCCGGCCCGGGCCGACGCGGCCCCGCCGCAGGCCGGAACCGCCCCCACCGGGCGGCCGGCCCGCCCCGGACGGTGATCCACGTCGCATCCGGACACCGATTCGGGAGACCGTCGGCCCCGGCCGGTAGGGTGGCCCCGGGCTTCGCGCGTCGGTGGATCGTGTCCGATCCTGACCGGTTGGCACCGATTTGACGCGATGCAACCTGCATCGACACATTTCGCGCGCATTCGACGCGATGCGGGCCGGGCCGGAAGAATGCCCTAGGGTTCCGGCGCGGTCGTGCCGGTTGCCCCGGGCCGTCGTTGTTCCTGACGGTGCGCCAGCCCGGGAGGGCCGCTGCGCCGCCGGGGTGGGTGCAGCGCGCCGGAGCCGACGGCCGCCGTGTGCGCGGCGGCCGCCAGTAGGTGGAGGGGCAGGCCGTCCGCGGTCTCCTCCCAGCGGAGTTGGGCGCTGCGGTCGTGGCCGCGCCGCCAAGGTCGCGGAAGCGGCCTGGAAGGAGCTTTGACATGACCGATGGCGGCCACGTCCCGAGTGCGGGAGTACCGGAGCAGCCGCACGGCGGTGCCGACCCGCTCGGCACGCCGGACGGCACCGCCATGCCCGGCGCGCAGCCACCCGTCCAGGCCTGGGCCGGCGAGCACCGGCCCGCCTACACCTTCCTCGACCAGCTGGACGAGGACGAGGACGAGTTGCTGATGCCCGGCCCGCAGGGCTCCTGGGGCGAGCCGCTGATGGGCGCCGTGGAGACCGTCGCGGTGCTCGAGCACCCCGCCGTTCCCGGGCCCGCCGTCGGCCAGGCCCCGGACGCCGCCGTCCCGCCCGGGCTCAACGAGACCATGCCGCTGCGCACCATCGCCGAGCCGCCGCCGGCCGGTGTCCCGGTCGAGCCGTCCTGGCCGCCGCTCAACCCCCCGCTGCCGGTCGCCGAGGTGTTCGCCCCGGCCGCCCCGGACGTGGTGCCCGCCGCCCCCGGCTCCCCGGTCGCCCCGGAGCCGGTCGCGCTCCCGCTGCCGGAGCCCGCCGCCCCGCAGCCGCCCGCCGCCGAGGCCCAGCACCCGCTGACGTCCGCTCAGCCCGCGCCGCCCGTCCGCCGCCCGCTGCACGCCGGGCCGCCGATCCCGGACCCGTCGCTGATGACCGGGCACGTGCCGGTGCGCTCGCTGGCCGACCGCGGCCCGTCCGGCGCCGACCAGCAGGGCTACCAGGTCCGCCCGCTGGGCGGCACCCCGGCGCACGGCACCCCGGTCGTGGCGCCGCCGGCCGCCGAGCCCGTCGCCGTCGCCCCGGCCGAGCCGGCCCCGACGGTCGTACCGGTCGTCGCGCCGGTCGCGCCCGTCCCGCAGCCGGTGGCCGCCGAGGCCGCCCCGCTCCCGGTCGACGCCACGCCCGCCGAGCTGCCCATCGAGTCGGCGCCGGTGGCCGAGCCGCCGGTGGCCGAGCTCCCCGTGGTCGAGGCCCCGGCTGCCGTCGAGACCCCGGCCGCCGTCGAGACGGCTGCCGTCGAGGCCCCGGTCGTCGTCGAGGCCCCGGCCGCCGGGTTCCCCGAGGCCGTCGTGGTCGAGCCCGCCGCCGTCCCGCTCGAGCCGCCCGTGGCCGAGGTCCCGGCCGAGCCCGTCGCCGTCGCTCCCGTGCCGACCGAAGCCGCGGCGGACGCCGCACCGGCCGAACCCGTCGGGCCCGCTGAACCCGCCGAGCCCGTGGTGGCGGTGCCCGCTGCCGCGCCGGGCGACGAGCAGACCGTCGCGGAGCAGCCCGCGGCCCAGGAGCCCCTCGCCGTCGCGGCACCGGGCCCGGCGGCCGCTCCCGTCTTCGTCGAGCCGGTCTTCGCCGAGCAGCAGGACCGGTCCGGCGCGCTCACCGGGACCGTCCAGGCCACCGCGGCCATCCCGGCCCAGCCGGCCGCCCAGCACCGCAGGATCTCCGCGTTCCTGGCCGCCCCCGCGCCGCACGGCCTGCCGGTGGTCGAGGCCGCGGCGCCCGCCGCGCCGGTCGCGGGCACCGGCGACCTGCTCACCGAGCCGGTCGCGCCGCCCGTGGAGCCCGCGCCCGCGCCTGCGGAGGAGCCCGCACCCGCCGTCGTCGCCGAGGCCGCACCCGAGGCCGCACCCGAGGTCCCGCAGGAGGCACCGGCCGAGGCCGACGCCGTCGTCCCCGCGGAGCCGGCGCCCGCACCGGAAGCCGCGCCGGAAGGCGAGGCCGCCACGGAGACCGAGCCGCCCGCCGCCCCGGCCGAGCCGGTCCAGGAGTCCGCCCAGGAGCCGCCCGTCGCCGGGCCGACCGCGACCCCCGAAGGCGCCGGGACCGAGCAGCACTCCGCGGACGCCACCGCCGAGGCGCCGTCGGAGCCCGCCCCGGTGGAGCCCGCCCCGGTGGAGCCCGGCGCCGCAGAGGCGGGTACCGCAGAGCCCGGCACCGCCGGGGAACCGGCCGCCGAAGCCGCCGCGGTCGAGCGCCCGCCCGCCGCACCCGGCTTCGACGAGGCCGGCCGCGAGGCCGTCCACCAGGTGATCCGCGAGCGCCGGGACGTCCGCAACGGCTTCCGCCCCGACCCGATCCCGCACGAGGTGCTGATCCGGGTGCTGGAGGCGGCCCACACCGCGCCGAGCGTCGGCTACTCGCAGCCCTGGGACTTCGTGGTGATCCGTTCCGCGAAGACCCGGCAGAAGATGCACGCCCTCGCGGAGCGCCAGCGGGTCGCGTTCGCGGACTCGCTGCCCAAGGGCCGGGCGAAGCAGTTCAAGGAAATCAAGATCGAGGCCATCCTCGAGACCCCGGTCAACATCGTGGTCACCGCCGACCGCACCCGCGGCGGCCGGCACACCCTCGGCCGGCACACCCAGCCGCAGATGGCGCCGTACTCGGCCGCGCTGGCCGTCGAGAACCTCTGGCTGGCCGCCCGCGCCGAGGGCCTGGGCGTCGGCTGGGTGAGCTTCTTCGACGAGGAGGAGATGGTCCGCGAGCTCGGCCTGCCCGAGCACCTGGACGTGGTGGCGTACCTCTGCGTCGGCTACGTGGACGCGTTCCCGGACGAGCCCGAGCTGCAGCAGCAGGGCTGGGCCAAGAAGCGCCCGCTGTCCTGGGTCGTCCACGAGGAGCAGTACGGCAATCGGGCGCTGCCCGGCGAGGAGCCGCACGACCTGCTCTCGGACACCCTGCGCGGCATCCGGCCGCTGGACGCCAAGAGCCTCGGCGAGGCCTGGGACCGACAGAAGCGGATGACCAAGCCCGCCGGGTCGCTCGGCATGCTGGAGATCATCGCCGCCCAGCTCTGCGGGCTGTCCCGCAAGTGCCCGCCGCCGATCCCGGAGCCCGCCTGCGTGGCGATCTTCGCCGGTGACCACGGGGTGCACGCCCAGGGCGTCACGCCGTGGCCGCAGGAGGTCACCGGGCAGATGGTGGCCAACTTCCTGGCCGGGGGAGCGGTGGTCAACGCCTTCGCCGCGCAGGTCGGCGCCGAGGTCTGCGTGGTCGACGTGGGCGTCAAGGCGGACCTGCCGGAGCCGGTCCAGCAGGGCCGTACCACCGGCCTGCTGCCGCGCAAGGTCAAGCCCGGCACCGACGACATGACCCAGGGCCCGGCGATGACCCGGGAGGAGGCGCTGAAGGCCCTCGAGGTCGGCATCGAGACCGCCCGGGACCTGGTCGCGGCCGGGAACAAGGTGCTGATCACCGGTGACATGGGCATCGCCAACACCACCGCCTCCTCGGCGCTGATCTCGGTCTTCACCGGCGCCGACCCGGCCGAGGTCACCGGCCGGGGCACGGGCATCGACGACGAGACCCACGCCCGCAAGGTCGACGTGATCCGCCGCGCCCTGGAGCTGCACCGGCCGGACCCGGCGGACCCGATCGCGGTGCTCGCCGCGGTCGGCGGCCTGGAGCACGCCGCCATCGCGGGCTTCCTGCTGGGCGCCGCCTCGCTGCGGACGCCGGTGATCCTCGACGGCGTGATCGCGGGTTCCGCCGCGCTCGCCGCCAAGGCCATCGCGCCCGAGGTGCTGGCCGCCTGCATCGCGGGCCACCGCTCCGCCGAGCCCGGCCACCAGGCGGCGCTCGCCAAGCTCGGCCTGCGTCCGCTGATCGACCTCGACCTGCGCCTCGGCGAGGGCACCGGCGCACTGCTGGCCCTCCCGCTGGTGCAGAGTGCGGCCCGGGCGATGCACGATGTAGCCACCTTCGACTCCGCCGGGGTCACCGAGAAGGCCTGACGCCTCCGCAGTCCCCGTACCGGCCCGAGGGCGCGCCGGTACGGGGACACCGTCGTAAGCAGTTCCACCCTTCCCACCCAGGAGCACCGCCGATGACCGCGCCCAAGCCGCACCCCAGCACCGAGGGCCTGACCCCGTACCCGGTGGGCCTGCTGCTCACCGACCGCCGTGTCGTGGTGGTCGGCGGCGGCCAGGTCGCGCAGCGCCGACTGCCGGCGCTGATCGCCGCGGGCGCGGACATCCAGCTGATATCGCCGGCCACCACCCCGGCCGTGCACGCGATGGCGGACGCGGGTGAACTCACCTGGCACCGCCGCGGCTACGCCGACGGCGACCTGGACGGCGCCTGGTACGTGCTGGTCGCCACCGACGACGCGGCCGTCAACACCGCGGTCTCCGCCGAGGCCGAGCGCCGGCGGGTGTTCTGCGCCCGCAGCGACGACGCCGCGGCCGCCACCGCCTGGACCCCGGCCAGCGGCCGGGACGGCGGCGCCACCGTCGCGGTGCTCACCGGCGACCCGCGGCACTCGGCGGGCCTGCGCGACGCCGTCGTCGAGGGGCTGCGGGACGGCTCGCTGGCGGCCCGCCAGTACCGCGAGCGGACCCCGGGCGTTGCCCTGGTCGGCGGCGGGCCCGGCGACCCCGACCTGATCACGGTCCGCGGCCGCCGGCTGCTGGCCGACGCGGACGTGGTGGTCGCGGACCGCCTCGCCCCGCGCGAACTGCTGGCGGAGCTGCCCGAGCACGTCGAGGTGATCGACGCCTCGAAGATCCCGTACGGGCGTTTCATGGCCCAGGAGGCGATCAACCGGACCCTGATCGAGCACGCCAAGGCGGGCCGGTTCGTGGTCCGGCTCAAGGGCGGCGACCCGTACGTCTTCGGCCGCGGCGGCGAGGAGCTGCTGGCCTGCGTGGAGGCGGGGCTGCCGGTCACCGTGGTCCCCGGCATCTCCAGCTCGATCAGCGTCCCGGCGGCGGTCGGCATCCCGGTCACCCACCGCGGCATGACCCACGAGTTCACCGTGATCTCCGGCCACGTCGGCCCGGGCGAGCGCTCACTCACCAACTGGGACGCCGTCGCGCGGATGACCGGCACCCTGGTGCTGCTGATGGCCGTCGACAAGATCGGTGCCATCGCGGCCGAGCTGATCGCGTACGGCCGCGCCGGGTCCACCCCGGTCGCCGTGGTCCAGGAGGGCACCACCGCGGCCCAGCGCCGGGTCGACGCCACCCTGGACACCGTGGCCACCGTCGTCGAGACCGAGCAGATCAAGCCGCCGGCCGTGATCGTCATCGGCGACGTCGTCAACGTCCTGGCCGGCTGACCCGCCGGGCCGCAAGGCCGCCGGCCCCGGCCGGTGGCCCGCGGAGCGACGGTCGGGCCGCCGGGCGGTCAGCCCTGGCCGGCGGTCTGCCGGGCGATGGTGAGGTGGCTGAGTCCGGGGACGGCCGAGCCGGTTGCCTGCTCGAAGTGGAGGATGTCGGCCAGGCCGATCCGGCGCCCGTCCGGCAGGGTGCGGTTGGACGTCTGGAGCAGCATCCGCAGCTGCGGATGCTCGATGGTGAGCAGCTCGGCCGCCGCCTTCGGTTCGCGCCCGCTGTCCGCGCTCCAGGCGGCGGCCGCCGTCCAGAAGTCCGCCAGCGCGCGCCAGCAGGCCGCGCCGCGCGGACCGAGCGCGGCCTCGGCGTCCCGGGCCGGGACGACGCCCGGCAGCCCGTGGGACACCAGGTTCTGCACACATTCCAGCGCGGTGACCGCGAACTCGTGGTCCGCATCGTCGGCCAGCAGCTCCTCGACCGCGCCGAGCATCCGCCCCAGGCTGTCGCGCTCGTTCCGGACCGCCCGGAGTGCGGCCTCCCGGCAGACCGTCAGGTCGGCGATGTCCTCGAGGTCCCGCCGGTCGGCGCGCACCGCGTCGAGCAGCCGCCGCGCCCTCATCGAAGGCCTCTGCCGCCAGGGATTCCACACAGCCGGCCTCCGGTCGCTCCACCGCCGGCAGCCGTCGCGCCGTGCGGCTGTGATCATCGCACGGCGGCCTGCGGTGTTCCGGAGCGGGTGGCCCCGGCCGGGCGATCGATTGGATTAGCGGTCGCGGACCGGGCAAGATCGGGGCCGTGTCCGAACCGAGCACCGTCACCGACCCCGCCGACCCGCGCCTGGCCGACTACACCGGCCTGACCGACGTCGAGCTCCGCCGCCGCCGCGAACCCGCGGAGGGCCTGTTCATCGCCGAGGGCGAGAAGGTCATCCGCCGGGCCCTGGAGGCCGGCTACCGGATGCGGTCGATGCTGCTGACCGCCAAGTGGCTCGGTGTGATGGCCGACGTGATCGAGGCCGCCGAGGCGCCCGTGCACCTGGTCGAGCCGGCCCTGGCCGAACAGGTCACCGGCTACCACGTGCACCGCGGTGCGCTCGCCTCGATGGAACGCAGGCCGCTCCCGGACGCCGCCGATCTGCTGTCCGGCGCCCGCCGGGTGGCGGTGCTGGAGGGGCTGGTCGACCACACCAACCTCGGCGCGATCTTCCGCAGCGCCGCTGCACTCGGCATGGACGCCGTGCTGCTCTCCCCGGACTGCGCGGACCCGCTGTACCGGCGGGCCGTCAAGACCTCGATGGGCGCGGTCTTCGCGGTCCCGTACGCCCGCCTCGACCCGTGGCCCGCCGCCCTGGAGACGGTCCGCACGGCCGGTTTCCAGCTGCTCGCACTCACCCCGGCCGAGCACGCCGTCGACCTCGCCGAGGCGGCCCCGCACCGGCTGGAACGCGTCGCCCTGATGCTCGGCGCGGAGGGCGACGGCCTGACCCGCCACGCGCTGGCCGCCGCCGACCGGGCCGTCCGCATCCCGATGGCGCACGGCGTCGACTCGCTCAACGTCGGCGCGGCCGCCGCCGTCGCCTTCTACGCCGTCACGACGGGCTGAACGCCCGCGCGGCGACCCCGGGAACGCGCCACCCGGCCCCGCCGGCGCGCCTCCGGCCCCCGGCCCGCCCCACCTGCCGACCGGCGGCAGGTCGCCCCGGCCGCCGAACTGCTGCCGCTGGCCGGCCAGGTGGGCGCCGTACCCGGCCGAGCCGGTCGAACCGGCGGCCGTTCACCAGGTAGGTGATCCGAGGGTCGCCGCGGCCACGGCCGGCCCAGTACTCGTCGTCGGCAGACGCGCTGAAGACGGACGCGATCAGCTGGTCCGGGCAGGCGTCCCGCAGCCCGCGCGCCGGTCCCCACGTACGCCTCGCCGACCGTGTCGGCCGTGCCGACCGCGCCCACCTCGGCCGGGCCGTCCGCCGGCTCTCAGCCTGCGGTCCGGCCGGTACCCCCGCCGGAGATCCCGGCACCCGGCCAGGACTCCTCCAGGCTGCCGTCGGCGCGGACGGTGTAGCGGGTGGTGGAGACCGCGCCGGTCTGCGACACCCGCTCCTCGCGCAGCAGCGCCCCGTTGTCGATCCGCCAGGCGGCGGCCGCCTGCGGGTCCGCGGCCGAGGCCCGGGAGGCGATCAGCACGGGCTGGTCGCCGGTGAAGCCGAACAACTGCACCAGGTCCACCGGCACCGACCCCTCGGTGCGGCGCAGCACCACCACCGTCCCCGGGGCCTCCCGGTAGCGCACCGGCAGCGCCGTGGTCAGCGCGGTCTGCGGCCCCTCGGTGCTGTGCCCGTCCCGCAGCCGGACCGCCGGACCACCGCCCGGGTCGGCGTACACCCGGTTCGGCCAGTCGGCGCCCGGCACCTGGCCCGAGGCGGGCGCGATGCCCGCGTCGCCCCCGCTGCGCGCCGCGGTGGCGAGCGGCGCGGACGCCCCGGCGCCGTCGATGGACAGCGGGGCGGGCTGCTCCGCCGGCGGCGACGCCACGGCGCCGGGCCGCTGCGGGGCGAGCCCCTGGTCGCTGCGGTTCTCGCAGCCCTGCGCCGCGGCGATGGCCAGCGCGACGCCGACCGTGACCGTGACGAAGACGATCACCCGCTGGCGCAGCAGCCGCCGGCGGGAGCCGCCCGGCCGGACCGGCGGCGGGGTGTGCTGGCGGTCGCGCTGGCCCGGCGGACGGCCGGGTGGCGGGGTGGCCGCCCGCTCCCTCGGCTGCTCGTGGTGGTCGGGCCGGGGCATCGGCGCGGTGGCCGGCTGTCCCGGCCGCCGGCGGACCAGCCGCTCGCCGCCGGCCGGCCGCACCGGGGCGGCGGGCTGTGCCACGGCCGCCCGCGGCGCGGCCGGCGGCGGCACGGCGGCGGCCCGCCCGCGCACCGCGCCCGCTGCGGCGCCGCGCGCGGCCAGTTCGGTCAGGCGCTCGTGGAGGGCCGCGGCGGGCGGCCGTTCGGCCGGCTCCTTGGCCAGGCAGGCCCGGACCAGCGGTGCCAGCGGCGGGGGCACGGCCGACAGTTCGGGCTCCTCGTGCACCACCCGGTAGAGCATCACCTCGGAGGACGCCCCCGAACCGAACGGGGTGTCACCGGTCAGCGCGAACGCCAGGGTGGCCCCGAACGCGAACACGTCGGTGGCCGGGGTGACGGCGGCGCCGCGGACCTGCTCGGGCGCCAGGAAGCCCGGTGAGCCGACCGCCGTGCCGACGTGGGTGAGCGTGCTGGCCCCGCGCGACCAGGCGATCCCGAAGTCGATGATCCGCGGGCCCTTGGGGGACAGCAGGATGTTGGACGGCTTCAGGTCGCGGTGGACCACCCCCGCCTCGTGCACCTTGACCAGCCCGTCCGCCAGCGAGGCGCCGATCCGGGCCACCTCCGGCCAGGGCAGCGGCCCCTCGTCGCCGACCCGCTTGTACAGCGAGGGCCCCGGTACGTACGCGGTGGCCAGCCAGGGCCGTTCGGTCTCGATGTCCGAGCCGACCACCCGGGCCGTGCACCCGCCCCGGATCCGGGAGGCGGCGGCGATCTCGCGGGCGAAGCGGGTGCGGAACTCGGCGTCCTCGGCCAGCTCGGCGCGGATCAGCTTGAGCGCGACCCGCTGCCCCTTGCGGTCCGATCCGAGGTAGACCACGCCCATCCCGCCGGCCCCGAGCCGTCGGTGCAGCCGGTAGGGGCCGACGATGCGGGGGTCCTCACGCCGCAGCCGCATCATCGCCATGCTCGTTCCCGTCAGCCTGTGGGGTGATCCCCGGTCGGATGGGGGATCGTCAGATCCTGTCGGCCCACAGCTTACGGACTGCCCGCTGCGGTGTGCTGATACGCAACACCCGAGGGGCCGGTCGGATTGTCGGACCTGGATCGTTCGGGTCCGACCGCCTCCCGCCGGACCCGCGGCTGCTCCCGGCGCCCGCGCCCCCGCAGCCGCCCTCTCGGGGACGCTCTCAGGGTTCCCTCGGGGATCGGCTCCCCGCGGTCTCCGCCTCCGGTAGTAGCCGCCGGGGTGGCGGGTCATCCTCGCGGAGGCCCGCGGACGGTACGACGGCATGACGTCCCGCCCACCCCCCGCGGCCTACCGTTGTCATCAGCGGCGGGCGGACCCCTCGTCCCCCGAGATTCCGCCCCCGCGCCCCCTTCCCACCCCGCCCGGACCGACCGTGCGGGCAGACCGCAGCACGCAGGACGGCAGGAGCACCGACCATGGCCATGCAGCTCAACGGAGCAGGCCGACGCACCCGGCCGACCGCCTCGCACACGGAGGCCGACACCCGGCACCCGGCGGTGGCGCTGGCCATCGCGGTGCCCTGCGCGGTCCTGCTGCTGGTCCTCTTCGGCGGGTGGGAGCAACTGGCGACGCAGACCAGGGCGGTCGCCGATCTGATCGGGCGCTGACCTCGGGGGAGGTCGGCGCCGGGCCGGGGTACGCGCACCGCGCGACCGGGCCCGCGCGGAGCGCGTGGACGGGCGCGCGGCGCGGGACGGGTCGCGGCAGGTGACCCCGGAGAGTGGACGCCGGGTACGGGCTGTCGGTGAGGGCAGCGCCGTACCCGGCGACACGCGTGCCCGCCGCCGGCGGGCCGGGAAACGCCGAGAGCCGCAGCCCGGTGGGCTGCGGCTCTCGTTCTGCGGTGCGCGATACTGGGATTGAACCAGTGACCCCTACCGTGTCAAGGTAGTGCTCTCCCGCTGAGCTAATCGCGCTCGTCCGCTGTCACAGTCGCGGTCGTACTGTTCCGGATCCCGTGGACCCGAGTGCGCGATACTGGGATTGAACCAGTGACCCCTACCGTGTCAAGGTAGTGCTCTCCCGCTGAGCTAATCGCGCTCGTCCGCTGTCACAGTCGCGGTCGTACTGTTCCGGATCTTGTCGATCCGAGTGCGCGATACTGGGATTGAACCAGTGACCCCTACCGTGTCAAGGTAGTGCTCTCCCGCTGAGCTAATCGCGCGGGCAAGGACCCCCGGCGAACCAGGGGCACCTCTTGGAGGTGGAGACGGGATTTGAACCCGTGTACACGGCTTTGCAGGCCGTTGCCTCGCCTCTCGGCCACTCCACCAGGCAACTTCTGAAGAACGATCTTACCCTGTTCCCCATCGAGCGGACGACGAGATTCGAACTCGCGACCCTCACCTTGGCAAGGTGATGCTCTACCAACTGAGCCACGTCCGCCTGTCTCCCGGCCGCTTCCCCGATCTTTCTCGGCTCCGCGTCCCGGCGACGTGTTGAACTCTAGCGGATTCCCGGGCCAGCTAAAAATCCGTTCCCGCAGCGTGGCGCGGGGGTGGCCCCGAGGTGGCGGTTCGTCAGCCGGATCGGCCGTCCGGGGCACGGCGTCCCGCGGGACGCCGACCTACACTTCAGGCACCGGGGCCGCACCCCGGCCCGCGCGCCCGCACCCGGGCAGCAGTACCGAATCCGCGCAGGAGAACCGTGTCCGGCCGCACCGCCCAGCTCAGTCCCGACCAGCCGATGGCCCGCTTCGGCGGACTCCTCGCGACCGGGCTGCGCGAGGTGACCTCCGACCCGGCCGCGCTGGACTCGGCCGGCTTCTGGGCCGTCGCGTACGACTTCGAGGGCCGGCTGGTCTGCGCCCGCTTCGACGAACTCCACCCGGACCTGGCACCGCCGCGCACCGACCGCTGGCTCGGCCCGGCCCCGGACGCCTGGCACAGCTCCCTGGACCGGACCGCCTACACCGCGGGCGTCCGCCGGATCCGCGAGCACATCGCGGCCGGCGAGGTCTACCAGGCCAACCTCTGCCGGGTGCTGTCCGCGCCGCTGCCCGACCCGGAGCGCACCGACATCGACGCCCTCACCGGTCTGCTCGCCCACGGGAACCCGGCGCCGTACGCAGGAACGATCCGGCTGCCCTCGCACGGGGTGGAGATCGCCACCGCCTCGCCGGAGCTCTTCCTGCGCCGGGCCGGCGACACCGTCTCCTCCGGCCCGATCAAGGGCACCGGCCGGACCGAGCACGACCTGCTGGAGAAGGACCACGCCGAGAACGTCATGATCGTCGACCTGGTCCGCAACGACCTGGGCCGGGTCTGCGAGACCGGCAGCGTCACCGTGCCGGACCTGTGCGTGGTGGAGAAGCACCCGGGCCTGGTCCACCTGGTCTCCACCGTCCAGGGCACCCTGCGCGCCGACGCCGGCTGGCCCGGCCTGCTGGCCGGCACCTTCCCGCCCGGCTCGGTCACCGGCGCCCCCAAGTCCAGCGCGCTGCGGATCATCGAGGCCCTCGAGACCGCGCCGCGCGGACCGTACTGCGGCGCCGTCGGCTGGGTCGACGCCGACCGGGGCGAGGCCGAACTGGCCGTCGGCATCAGGACCTTCTGGATCGACCGGACCGGCGGCCGGCCCGTGCTGCGGTTCGGCACCGGCGCCGGCATCACCTGGGGGTCCGACCCCGAGCGCGAGTGGGACGAGACCGAGCTCAAGGCCTCCCGGCTGGTCGCGATAGCGTCGGGCACCCACGTCTACTGAGCCCCCCTGCCGCCACCCGGCACCCACCCCGGCACACCCCGAGGAGCAGCGCCCGATGAAGATCTGGGTCAACGGATCCCTGGCGGAGAGCGACACCGCGGCGCTCTCCGTGCTCGACCACGGCCTCACCGTCGGAGACGGCGTGTTCGAGACCGTGAAGGCCGCCGACGGCCGGGCTTTCGCGCTCACCCGCCACCTCGACCGGCTCGCCCGCTCCGCCCGCGGCCTCGGCCTGCCGGACCCGGACCACGCCGTGCTGCGCGAGGCCTGCGCCGAGGTCCTCGCGGCCAACCCGATGCCGCTCGGCCGGCTCCGGATCACCTACACCGGCGGCACCTGCCCGCTCGGCTCCGAGCGCGGCGACCAGCCGCCGAGCCTGGTGGTCGCCCTCGACACCGCCAAGCGCCGGCCGGACACCACCGCCGTGGTCACCGTCCCCTGGCGCCGCAACGAGCACAGCGCGGTCGCCGGCCTGAAGACCACCTCGTACGCCGAGAACGTGGTCGCCCTCGCCGCCGCCCACCGGGCCGGGGCCTCCGAGGCGCTGTTCGCCAACACCGCCGGGCTGCTCTGCGAGGGCACCGGCTCCAACGTCTTCCTGGTCGTCGACGGGCAGCTGCTCACCCCGACCCTGGCCTCCGGCTGCCTGGCGGGCATCACCCGGCAGCTCACCGTGGACTGGACCGGCGCCGAGGAACGGGACCTGCCGTTCGAGGCGCTCTTCGACGCCGAGGAGGTCTTCCTGACCTCCACCCTTCGCGACGTCCAGGCGGTCGCCCGGATCGACGGGCACGAACTGCCCGCCCCCGGCCCGGCCACCCTCAAGGCGATGGCCCAGTTCGCCGAGCGCAGCGCGGACGACCTCGACCCCTGAGCCCGCGCGCGGTGCCCGGCCGGTGGTAGAACCGGGCCCCCACCGGGAAGGGAGCCCCCATGACCACCACCCTGCGCCCCGAGGGCGACGAGCACCCCTGGCCCGGCGGCGGCCGCAGCCGGCGCTGGCAGATCCGGGTCAACGGCCGCCCGGTCGGCGGCCTGCGCACCACGGCCCTGCCCCGCGGCGAGCAGTGGTGGGGTGAGATCTCCGAACTGGAGGTGGTCGAGGGCCGCCGGCGCGGCCGGGCCACCATCGGGGCGCTGGCCGCCGAGGAGGTGCTGCGCGGCTGGGGGTGCAGCCGGGTCGACGTGGCGGTGCCGGCCGAGGCGCGGTCCGCCCTCGGCCTGGCCCGCGCGCTCGGCTACACCGAGCGGATGCGCAACATGGCCAAGCGGCTCACCACCCCGCCGGAGCTCCCACCGGGCCTGACGGTCCATCGGATCGGCCCCTCGGAGTACGAGGAGTGGCTGGCCGGCGCCCGGGCCGGCTACCTCGCCGACCTGACCGCCTCCGGGCTGACCCCGGCCCAGGCCCGGGCCAAGTCGGACGCCGACCACCTCCAGGTGCTGCCCCGCCGGGAGGCCACCGAAGGCGTGGCGCTGCGGCAGCTGCGGGACGCCGGGGGCAGCACCGTGGGCAGTCTCTGGGTGGCCCTGGCACAGGGCACTGCGCCCGACGGCGGGCCGCTCGCCTGGGTAATGGTCGTCCAGGTCGACGAGGCGCACCGGCGGCGCGGCCACGGCCGCGCCCTGATGCTGGTCGCCGAACGCGAATGCCTGGCGGCCGGCGTCCACCACCTCGGCCTGAACGTGTTCAGCAGCAACGAGAGCGCCGCCGCGCTCTACACCTCGCTCGGCTACCGGGTCACCCTGCGGGTCCTCGGCAAGCCGCTCTACTGACCGGCCGCCCGGTGCTGCTCGATCAGCTCGACGATCTGCGAGCGCAGCCCGTCCTGGCTCTTGCCGCCGTCCAGCCGCCGGCCGGCGATCACATAGGTGGGCGTGCCGCTCACCCCGATCGCCTTGCCCTCGGCCTGGTCGGCGTCGACCAGCAGCATGTGCCGGCCGTCGATCAGCGCCAGGTCGACCTCGTCGGCGTCCAGCCCGATCTCCTCGGCCACCGCCACCAGGAACTTCGCCCCGCCCCGCTCCAGCTCCGCGATCCGGCCGAGCACGGCCTCCACGTACTCCCAGCCGCGGCCCTGGTCGAAGGCCTCCTGGGCGGCCTCGGCGGCCTGGTAGGCGTGCTTGTGCTTCTCCAGCGGGAAGTGCCGCAGCTCGACGGTGAGGGCATCGCCGTACTGCGCGCGCAGCGCCCGCACGTCGTCCAGGGCGGTGCGGCAGTCCGGGCACTGGAGCTCGCACCAGAGCTCGAGGCGGGGGAGGGGGGCTTCGGTCATGGCCCCAGTCTCCCACCCGGCCGGGGCGGCCCCCACCGGGCCGGGACCCGGTGGCGGTGCCGACCGGGCCGGGCGCGGCCTCAGCCGGTGGCGACCGTCTCGGCGGAGCGCTGCCGGGCCCGGTAGGCGGCGACGTGCAGCCGGTTGCCGCAGGTCCGGCTGTCGCAGTAGCGGCGGGAGCGGTTGCGGGAGAGGTCCACGAAGACCCGGGCGCAGTCCGGCGCCTCGCAGCGGCGCAGCCGCTCGCGCTCGCCGGCCATCACGATGAAGGCCAGCGCCATCCCGAGCTCCGCCGCCAGGTGGTCCCCGAGGGCGGCGTGCGGGGCGAAGTAGTGGATGTGCCAGCCGTGGTGGTCGTGGTTGGTCAGCCGGGGCGTGGTGCCGGCCGCCGCCACCACGGCGTTGACCAGTTCGGCGGCCCGGTCGGTGGAGCCCGCCGAGAACACCTCGCGCAGCCGGCCGCGGAGCTGCTGGACGGCGGCCAGGTCGGCGGCGGTGAGGGCGTCGACCTCGCTGATCTCCTGGCGCACCACGAACGCCGCCAGCGCCGCCAGGTCCGGCAGCTGCTCGGCGCCGCACGCCTCGGGCGCGGTGTTGAGCAGTTCGACCAGAATGCTCAGCGCGCACTCGGTGTCATGGGTGATCAGCACGTGGGGGCTCCTCACGCGGCGGGGGCCGGTGCCTCCCGCGTCCGTCATCACCTGTGACTCTACCGGGAGCCACCGTCACCCGGCGGTGAACGGGCGGGTACACGCCAGCCCGCCGGCCGGGCACCGGGCCGCACCGACGCCGACGGCGCGGCCGCCACACCCGGTCAGGGGTGGAGGCCGCGCCGCCGGACGCGTTCCTCGCCGCGGTCGCGGTGGGCTGTCGCCCGCCGTGGCCGCGGATGGTGCTCCTCGCTCTGGGCCGCCCCCGGTGCCGCCGCAGGGCGGCCCGGTGCGCGTCCGTGCCCCCGAGTTGGACGGACGCAGTGTGAGGTTCGCCCCGCCGCTCGCCGGCGGCGGGCACCCCGGTCGGATCAGCTCTCGGCGAGGATGTGGGACAGCTCCCGGTCGAGGTCGAAGTGACGGTGTTCGGTGCCGGGCGGCACGGCGGCGTCGGTGCGCTTGAGGAACGACTCGAGCGCACGTGCCGGGGCTTCCAGCAGTGCTTCTCCTTCCGGAGAGCTCAGGGCGATGCAGACCACCCCCTGTCCATGGCTGCGCGAGGGCCACACCCGCACGTCGCCGGTGCCGGTGGGTCGGTGCAGCCCCTCCGCGAGGAGGTCACGGGCGAACACCCACTCAACGGTCTCGTCGGCACCGGTGTGGAACGTCGCGTGCACGGCATAGGGGTCGGCGGTGTCGTAGCGCAGGCCCGCGGGGACGGGCAGTGAGGACTCGCTGGACACGATGAGGCGCAGGTGCAGCTCGCAGCTGACCGTGGTGTTCATAAGCGCCAGGGCCTTTCGCTCAGTGTGCGCTCGGGGAATCGCACGTCGGCGAACGGACCATCCCACCTCTAAGCCCGCTGTAAACCCGTCTGTCCCGATTCAGGTGCGAGTCGTACCCCTTCCGGCGCATTGCGGAATCGCCGCGGCCACCCCGCTCGCCCCCGTCCCGCCCGGAACTCGGGTACTTTTCGCGGCATGGCTGTACGAAGTGACAAGGAACAGGCTGTGACGGCAGGCGACGACGGCCCCGTCGGCGGTGGCGGCGAGGCGGGGGACCGGGGGACCGGCTCCCGGGCGCCGCGGTTCGTCCGGCGCTCGCCCGCCTTGCACCAGAGCTGGCGGGTGATCGTCTTCGTGGCGGGGCTGGCGGTGGTCGTGCTGGGTGTGGCGATGCTGCCGCTGCCCGGCCCCGGCTGGGTGGTCATCTTCCTGGGCATGGGGATCTGGGCGACCGAGTTCGAGTGGGCCCGCCGGGTGCTGCGCTGGACCAGGCAGAAGGTGGCCGAGGCGGCCCACCGGGCGATGGACCCGAAGGTCCGCCGCCGCAACCTGGTGATCACCGCGCTGGTGGTGGCGGTGCTCGCCGCGGGCGCCGGCTGGTACCTGTGGCGTTACGGGGTGGCGCTGCCCTGGTAGCCGGGGCCCGGCCGGGGAGTGTTCGGAGCACCCCCGCAGATGGGGTAATGTTTTCCCTGCACCCGGGCGATTAGCTCAGCGGGAGAGCACTTCGTTCACACCGAAGGGGTCACTGGTTCGATCCCAGTATCGCCCACCGGAATGCAGAGTAAGGCGTAGGGCCCCGGCCATTCATTGGCCGGGGCCCTTGCTTTTTATATCGGCGGCCGTAACTCCTGATGCCTATTCACCAGTGGGGTGCGCAGCGGGATCTGTGGGGGCGTCGGCCCGGGCCGGTGGAAGCGGATTGCGGACCCGGGGCCAAGTAGTGCTAGTCTTCTTCTCGTTGCCCGGGCGATTAGCTCAGCGGGAGAGCACTTCGTTCACACCGAAGGGGTCACTGGTTCGATCCCAGTATCGCCCACCGAGCACAACCGTCAGGCCCCGACCACCAGTTGGTCGGGGCCTGACTGCTGTTCGGGGACCTTCGGGCGCCCGGGCGCTCAGGCCGCCAGCTCGCACCGGTGGTCGGCGGTCAGGGCGAGGCCGCAGCCGCACCGGGCCGGCCGCAGCGGCCAGGCGAAGTCCACCCGCTCCTCGCTGCCCGACCGCTCGAACCACCGCTGCAGGCCGCGGGCCTGGGCCGCGTGCCAGACGGCCTGGCGCAGGTGGAGCTCGGGCGGGGTCAGCGTGCCGAGCCGGTCCGGGAAGCGGGAGCCGAGGGCCCGCACCAGGTTGAGCGCCGCGGTGGCGTCCGCGGCGGCGTCGTGGGCGCCGACCAGGCTGATGTCGTAGTGCGCGCACAGGTCGGTCAGGGTGCGCCGGCCCTTGCGGTAGCGGTCCACGTGCTTGTCCAGCACCCACGGGTCCAGCACCAGGAGTTCGGTGCCGGCCAGGCCGGCGGCCAGTGAGGTGCCGGCGTGCCGGCGCAGCTCGCGGTCGAGCAGGGTGAGGTCGTACGGGGCGTTCATCACCACCACCGGGACGCCGGCCAGGGCCTGTTCGGCCAGTGCGCGGGCGATCTCGCCGACCACCGCGCGGGCCGGGCGGCCGTGGGCGCGGACCTGCTCGTCGCTGATGCCGTGCACGGCGCGGGCGCCGTCCGGGATCGGCACCCCGGGGTCGGCGAGCCAGCTGGTGGTGCGGGCGGGCAGGCCGGGGGCGTGTTGCAGGACCAGGGCGGCGGAGACGATCCGGTCGGACTCGACGTCCACGCCGGTGGTCTCGGTGTCGAATGAGGCGAGCGGACCTTCGTACCAGTGCCGAGACTGCTGCATGACTGCCCCTCACGGTGCCACCGGGCGGGGCGCGGCGCTCCGCCGAGGACCAGCGGCGCGCCGCGCCCAGCGGCGTTACGCAGTGGTGATACCGCAGTTGACGACCGCTCAATCCCCGGTGCGGACCGTCCGCCCACCGGGGCGGTGTCACGGACCGTGAGGGCGTGGTCACTGGTGCGCCGGGGTGGTATCGGTGCACGGTGGACGGCCCCGTCCCGTTACCATCGGGTTGCGCAGCAGAGTGCTGCGGCACACAGATGTCAGGAGAGACCGGTGACCGACGTCCGGATCATCATCAACCGCGAACCCGATCGGGAAGAGCGCGTGGTGACCACGGGCACTACCGCCGCCGATCTCTTCGCCGACGACCGCTCGATCATCGCGGCGCGGGTGGCGGGCGCGCTGAAGGACCTCGCGTACCAGGTGCAGGACGGTGACGAGGTCGAGCCGGTCGCGATCGGCAGCAAGGACGGCCTGGACATCCTGCGGCACTCGACCGCGCACGTGATGGCGCAGGCCGTGCAGGAGCTCTTCCCGGAGGCCAAGCTCGGCATCGGCCCGCCGATCAAGGACGGCTTCTACTACGACTTCGACGTCGAGAAGCCGTTCCACCCCGATGACCTCAAGGCCATCGAGAAGAAGATGCAGGAGATCATCAAGCGCGGGCAGAAGTTCTCCCGCCGGGTGGTCACCGACGAGGCCGCCCGCGAGGAGCTGGCCGCCGAGCCGTTCAAGCTCGAGCTGATCGGCCTCAAGGGCAGCGCCTCGGTGGAGGACGGCGCCTCGGTCGAGGTCGGCGCCGGCGAGCTGACCATCTACGACAACCTGGACGCCAAGACCGGCGACGTGTGCTGGGGCGACCTGTGCCGCGGCCCGCACCTGCCCTCCACCCGCAACATCCCGGCCTTCAAGCTGATGCGCTCGGCCGCCGCGTACTGGCGCGGCAGCGAGAAGAACCCGCAGCTCCAGCGCCTGTACGGGACCGCCTGGCCGACCAAGGACGAGCTGAAGGCGCACCTGGAGTTCCTGGAGGAGGCCGCCAAGCGCGACCACCGCAAGCTCGGCAGCGAGCTCGACCTGTTCTCCATCCCGGAGGAGATCGGCTCCGGCCTCGCGGTCTTCCACCCCAAGGGCGGTGTGATGCGCCGGGTGATGGAGGACTACTCGCGCAAGCGCCACGAGGAGTCCGGCTACGAGTTCGTCTACTCGCCGCACGCCACCAAGGGCACCCTGTTCGAGCTCTCCGGCCACCTGGACTGGTACGCCGACGGCATGTACCCGCCCATGAAGCTCGACGGCGAGACGGACTACTACCTCAAGCCGATGAACTGCCCGATGCACAACCTGATCTACCGCTCGCGCGGCCGGTCGTACCGCGAACTGCCCCTGCGGCTCTTCGAGTTCGGCACCGTGTACCGGTACGAGAAGTCGGGCGTGGTGCACGGCCTGACCCGGGCCCGCGGCTTCACCCAGGACGACGCGCACATCTACTGCACCCGTGAGCAGATGGCGGACGAGCTGGACTCGCTGCTCACCTTCGTGCTGAACCTGCTGCGCGACTACGGCCTGAACGACTTCTACCTGGAGCTCTCGACCAAGGACCCGGAGAAGTTCATCGGGTCGGACGAGGACTGGGAGGAGGCCACCGAGACCCTGCGGGCGGCCGCCGAGAAGCAGGGCCTGGAGCTCGTCCTCGACCCGGCCGGTGCGGCGTTCTACGGCCCGAAGATCTCGGTGCAGGCCAAGGACGCGATCGGCCGGACCTGGCAGATGTCGACCATCCAGGTCGACTTCCAGCTGCCGCAGCGCTTCGAGCTGGAGTTCCAGGGCTCGGACGGCAACCGGCAGCGGCCGGTCATGATCCACCGGGCGCTGTTCGGCTCGATCGAGCGCTTCTTCGCGGTGCTGCTGGAGCACTACGCCGGCGCCATGCCGCCGTGGCTGGCCCCGGTCACCGTGGTCGGCATCCCGATCACCGACGAGCACATCCCGTACCTGCGCGAGGTCGCGGCCGAGCTGAAGAAGCACGGCATCCGGGTCGAGGTGGACGCCTCGGACGACCGGATGCAGAAGAAGATCCGCAACGCGCAGAAGCAGAAGGTCCCCTTCATGCTGATCGCGGGCAACGACGACGTCGAGGCGGGTGCGGTCTCCTTCCGCTACCGCAGCGGCGAGCAGAAGAACGGCGTCCCGGTGGCCGACGCGGTCGCCGAGATCGTCGACGCCGTGGAGCGCCGCATCCAGGTGTGATCCGGCGGCGGTGGCACGGTGCGGGGCAGGCTCGAACGAGTCTGCCCCGCACTGGTTTCCCGGCGGGCTCCGGCGCCTATGCTGATCAGCATGACGAGCGAGCCGGAACTGCAGCAGGGCGTGGGGGAGCCGGACGGCTTCCAGCGCCTGTGGACCCCCCACCGGATGGCGTACATCCAGGGTGAGAACAAGCCCACCGGGCCGGCCCCCGGCGACGGCTGCCCGTTCTGCTCGATCCCCGCCCTCAGCGACGAGGACGGGTTGATCATCGCGCGCGGCGGCTCGGTCTTCGCGGTGCTCAACCTGTACCCGTACAACGGCGGCCACCTGATGGTGGTCCCCTACCGGCACGTCGCCGACTACACCGACCTCGACCCGGCGGAGACCGCCGAGCTGGCCGACTACACCAAGCGCGCGATGACCGCGCTGCGGGCCGCCGCCGGCGCGCACGGCTTCAACATCGGGATGAACCAGGGCGCCGCGGCCGGTGCCGGGATCGCCGCCCACCTGCACCAGCACGTGGTGCCGCGCTGGGGCGGGGACACCAACTTCATGCCGGTGGTCGGCCACACCAAGGTGCTGCCGCAACTGCTCGCCGACACCCGCAAGATGCTGGCCGAGCTCTGGCCGCAGGACTGAGACGCGGGCCGGCGCGACGCGGTACGGCACAGGGCCGGCCCCGGGGATCGGGGCCGGCCCTGCGGCGTCGTACGGTGCCGGCTCAGCCCGCGTCGTAGCGGTCCGCGTGGTACGGACGGGCGCCCTGCATCTCGGACTTCATGATGTTCGAGCGGTTGGTGAAGCGGTCGGTGGAGACGTCGTGCTCGTCCAGGAAGTCCATCGTCGCGGCCAGGATGACGTTGACCACCGGGGTCGCCCCCTGGATCACGTCGTCGGACTTGAACCGGCTCGGCCAGGTCTTGTCCGCCCAGGAGGCGCGCAGGCTGAACGGCTCCGGCAGCCCGACCGAGCCGCCCAGCCAGGTGAGCAGGGTCGGGATGCGCATGAACGGCGCCCGCACCGCCTGCCGGACCACCTCGTCGTTGTCCACCAGGGAGAGCTGGACGGTCTGCTCCTCCCAGAACCGGACCGGCTTGGCGACGTTCTTCTCCTTGGGCTTGGGTTTGCCCGTGAAGTAGCCGGCGATCGGCCCGAGCGCGTGGCCGGCCACGCTGACCCGCAGGTTGTTGTGCAGCACCGAGATGTCCACCAGCAGGGTCGCCACCAGCTGGCCCTTGTGCAGCACGAACTGCACCGCGACCCGGTGCCGCAGGTCGGTGCCGTAGGTCTGCCGGTTGGCCACCTCGCCGACGGCGAAGTCGCGCATCCGGAAGCCGTCCATCTCGCTGCCGCCGGGCCGGCCGATCTCGTCCGCGCCCTCCGGGATGTCCTGGACCACCCACTGGTGGACGGCGGGCCGGGGCATCGCGCCGTTCGGGATCTCGCTGGTGGCCAGCGAGCCGAGCCGGTCGGCGATCTTGCGGGCCAGGTCGTAGATGTGGAAGGTGCGGAAGTCCTCGTGGCCGTCGGCGGGCCGCAGGTCCTCGGACAGGTCCCAGTTCGCCCAGCGGGCGCCGACCCCCAGGATGCCCTTGGTGCCGGCGTAGTGGTGGACGTTGGTCTCCTGCTCGGCCGTCAGACGGTCGAGCGAGCCCTTGAGTTCGGTGGCCTTCTTGTCGAGGTGGTCCCGGGGGACCGCCTTGGGCACGGTGGCGGCGACCGCACTGCCCTCGACCAGACCGCTCCAGCGCGACCGGAGTTCGACCGTGGAGCGCAGCGCGATCCGCTTGGCCAGGAACCAGCCGGCCACCGGGCCCAGCATCATCACCCGGAAGTACAGCCCCCAGATCCCGCCGACCGGCGGCCGGACGGCGAACAGCACCGCCAGCGCGGCGGCGGCCAGCAGGGCCAGGGTGCCGAAGAAGCCGTCGCGGGCCGAACCGGCCTTGGCGAAGTACGCGCGCACCTGGTAGGCGGCCAGCCAGATCAGGGTGCCGGGCAGGAAGACCCCGCCGCAGAGCACGGTGACGGTGCTGAGCTGACGGTCCCGGGCGTCCCGCAGGTCCTGGGCGGCCAGGCAGTGCTCGACCACCATCCGGACGTCGGTGCCGAAGGAGGGCACCAGCGGATTGCGCTTGGGCGGCAGGGTGCGGTCGAGCAGGGCACGGCTGAAGGCCTCGCCGGCGCTCGGCCGGAAGAGGGCGAACTTGCCCTCCTTGACCTTGACCCCGGCGAGGTCGCCGAGCACCTTGTAGTCGCCGTCGCGGTAGGCCGCCGAGGAGAGCGCCTGGGTGACCGCGGTCTGGTTGCCGACGTCCGTCCGGGGTATCTGCGCACCCGGGGTCATGTCGAGCTGGCTCACTGTGGCAGGCCCTCCTCCCCTTGTCAGCGGCAGGTTACCGTGCCGCCGCCCCGTCGCGTGGATGATCGTCTGAACCGCTGTCACATCTCGGCCACCACCGGTCCCGTCCCTGATGGTGCCCGTTCACGGCGCGCTTCGATCCTCCGCCGACCGGTTGTCTTCCGGGGGCGCGCGGATGAGGCAGGATCGGGGCATGGCTGAGGACATGCGGCGGGATCCGGTACTCGTCTTCGACGGCGACTGCGGTTTCTGCACCACCTGCGTCAACTTCGCGGAGCGCTACCTGCGGGCGACCCTCGCCTCGGGCGGCTGGAGCGCCGTGCCGTACCAGTTCGCCGACCTGGCGGCGCTGGACCGGCAGGCCGGCGGGCGCGGACTGGTCACCGAGCAGCGGGCCGGGCAGGAGGTGCTGTGGGTGACGCCGACCGGCGAGGTGTACGGGGGCGCACAGGCGGCCGCCCGGCTGCTGCTGCGCTCCGGCGGCGCCTGGGCGTACCTGGGCGGGTTCCTCGCGCTGGCGCCGGTACGGCCGGTGGCGGCGGCGGTCTACCGCTTCACGGCCCGCCACCGCCACCGCTTCCCGGGCGGCACCGCGGCCTGCGCGCTGCCGCGGCGCTGACCCGGCCGGCACCCGTCCGGGTCCGGGAGGCCTCCTCGCCGGACGCGGCGGTCAGGAGGCCTTCTCGTAGCGGGCCGCGACCGCCGCCGGCATCGGCGCGTGCCGCAGGTAGCTGCGGGAGAAGCTGCCGGTGCCGTGCGAGAGCGAGCGCAGGTCCACCGGGTAGTGGGTCAGCTCGATCTCCGGCACCTCGGCCCGGACCAGGCTGAGACCGGGGCCGCAGGGCTCGGTGCCCAGCACGTGCCCGCGCCGGGCGGACAGGTCGCTCAGCACCGCGCCCTGGTACTCGTCGGGCAGCATCACCTGGACCTCGTCGACGGGCTCCAGCAGCTGCACCTTGGCCTGGCCGGCGGCCTCCTTGAGGGCGAGCGCGGCCGCGGTCTGGAACGCCGCGTCGGAGGAGTCCACCGAGTGCGCCTTGCCGTCGGTCAGGGTGACCCGGATGTCGGTCACCGGATAGCCGGCCAGCACGCCGTGGGCGAGCTGCGCCCGGACCCCCTTCTCCACGGACGGGATGAAGTTGCGCGGCACCGAACCGCCGACCACGTGGTCGACGAACTCGAAGCCGCCGCCCGGCAGCGGCTCCACGGTCAGGTCGCAGATCGCGTACTGGCCGTGCCCGCCGGACTGCTTGACGTGCCGGCCGTGGCCCTCGGCCCGGCTGCCGAAGGTCTCCCGCAGCGCCACCCGGTACGGGACCGCGTCCACGTGCACGCCGTAGCGCGAGCGCAGCCGGTCCAGGGCGACCGCCTGGTGGGCCTCGCCGGTGCACCAGAGCACCAGTTGGTGGGTGTCGGGGTTCTGCTCGACCAGCAGCGCCGGGTCCTGGGCGGCGAGCTTGGCGAGGCTCTGGGAGAGCCGGTCCTCGTCGGCCTTGCTGTGCGCCTCGACCGCGACCGGCAGCAGGGACTCCGGCAGCGGCCAGGGCGGCAGCACGTCGGACCCGGTGGTCAGGGTGTCGCCGGTGCGGGCGCCGGCGAGCTTGGCGACGCAGACGATGTCGCCGGCCGTGCCCTGTCCGATCGGGCGCTGCTGGCGGCCGAACGGGCAGCTCAGGCCGGTGATCCGCTCGTCGGGGCGGCCCGGCAGCCCGACCGCGGTGTCGGGCCGCAGGGTCCCGGAGAACACCCGGGTGAGGCTGAGCCGGCCCACGTACGGGTCCTCGCCGGTGTGGATCACCTGGGCGGCGAGCGGGGCGTCGGCGTCGCAGGCGGGGAGGTCGTCGGCCCGTTCCAGCGGGGACGGGAAGGCGGCGGCGATCAGGTCGAGCAGCTCCTCGGCGCCGGGGGCGGGCCCGCCGGGTTCGGCGGGCGGCGCGGTGGCGAGCACGGGGTGCAGGGTGTCCTGGCGCAGTTCGCGGCGCAGCGCCGCGGTCAGCGCCTCGGTGTCGAGCTCCTCGCCGGCCAGGTAGCGCTCGAGCAGGGTGTCGTCCTCGCCGGCGATGGCCTCGGCCAGCAGGCTGCGCTCGGCGGTCAGGTCGCCGCTGTCGCCCGGGTCGCCGCGGCGGGTGCCGGTGAGCAGTTCGACCGAGCCGGTCAGGTGCCCGTCGGTGAGGGTGTAGTGGTGCAGCGGCAGCAGGGTGTCGGTGCGGCCGTCGGCGAGGTCGGCCCGCAGGGCGGTGAGGGTCTCGTCGAGGCGGACCCGGGCCGCGTTGAGGTGGGTGAGCACGACGGCCCGCGGCAGGCCCGCGTCGGCGCACTGGCGCCACAGCGCGAGCACGGCAGGTCCGACGGGTTCGGTGGCGGAGATCACGAACAGGGCGGCCTCGGCGGCGCGCAGGCCGGCCTGCAGCTCGCCCGCGAAGTCGGCGTAGCCGGGCGCGTCCAGCAGGTTGATCTTGGTGTCGCGCCAGGCGAGCGGGATCAGCGAGAGCTGGACGGAGCGCTGCTGCTGGTGCTCGATCTCCTCGTGGTCGCCGACGGTGGTCCCGTCGGGGACGGTCCCGGCCCTGGTGAGGGCGCCGGCGGTGAGCGCGAGGGACTCCGCCAGCGTGGTCTTGCCGGCCCCGCTGGCGCCGACCAGAACGACGTTGCGCAGCTGGTCGGGGCGCTCGACGGTGGGGGCGGGGCTGTGGGTGACTGTCCGGTCCGGCATGCTCTTCTCACCTCCGTACGCCCCGCTGGTCCGCTACTGTCGGGGACGGGGTGATCACGTCCCGTTGGTGCCGAACTGCCCTCGGTGGTGGCCAGTTGGCCCGGGAACCCGCTCGCGGGCGTGGGGCGACGGAGCGCGCGAGCAGCGTGGATACCATTGTCCAGCCGGGTGGGACGATCCGCTCGGCCGCCCGGTGCCGCCAAGGGTCCGGAGCGTGATCCCGAGAATCGGAGCGGTCCGGAAGGCCATGCTCAACAAATACGCGCGTGCCTTCTTCACACGTGTCCTGACGCCGTTCGCCGCCCTGCTGCTCCGCTGGGGTGTGAGCCCGGACGCGGTGACGCTGATCGGTACCGCCGGCTCGGTCGCCGGGGCGCTGGTGTTCTTCCCCCGGGGCGAGTTCTTCTGGGGCACCATCACGATCACCCTGTTCATCTTCTCCGACCTGGTCGACGGCAACATGGCCCGCCAGGCGGGCAGGTCCAGCAAGTGGGGGGCGTTCCTGGACTCCACGCTGGACCGGGTCGCGGACGCGGCGATCTTCGGCGGCCTGGCCATGTGGTACGCCGGGAAGGGCGACAACAACCTGCTCTGCGTGGTCGCGATCTTCTGCCTGGCCAGCGGCCAGGTGGTGTCGTACACCAAGGCGCGCGGCGAGAGCCTGGGCTTCCCGGTGGACGTCTCCGGTCTGGTCGAGCGGGCCGAGCGGCTGGTGATCACGCTGGTCGCGGCCGGGGTCGCGGGGCTGCACACCTTCGGGCTGCCGTACGTGGAGTGGCTGCTGCCGTTCGCGCTGTGGGTGGTGGCGGCGGGCAGCCTGGTGACCATGCTGCAGCGGATCCTGACGGTCCGCCGGGAGTCGATCGAGCTGGACCGGGCCGCCGCGGTGGCGGCCGCGGCCGAGGGGGCGGAGTGAAGGAGCGGTTGGCCGACTCGGCCTACGCGCTGGGCTGGGCGGCCGTGAAGCGGCTGCCGGAGCCGGTGGCCCGCGGCCTGTTCAACCGGATCGCGGACGCCGCCTGGCGCAAGCAGGGCAAGGGCGTGCGGCAGCTGGAGGCCAACCTCGCCCGGGTGCACCCGGAGGCGGACCGGGCCCGGCTGCGCGAGCTGTCGCGCGCGGGCATGCGGTCCTACCTGCGGTACTGGATGGAGTCGTTCCGGCTGCCGGCCTGGAGCCTGGCCCGGATCGCCGACGCCATAACGGTGAAGAACATCGAGCCGCTGAACGAGGCGATGTCGGCCGGGCGCGGCGCGATACTGGCGCTGCCGCACATGGCCAACTGGGACCTGGCCGGGGCGTGGATCGCCTCGGCCGGCGGCTACCCGTTCACCACGGTCGCCGAGCGGCTGAAGCCGGAGTCGCTGTTCGACCGGTTCGTGGCCTACCGCGAGGGCCTGGGCATGGAGGTGCTGGCGCTCACCGGCGGCGGGGTCTCGGTGATCGGCACCCTGGCCCGGCGGCTGCGGGCCGGCGGCCTGGTCTGCCTGGTCGGCGACCGGGACCTGTCCGAGGCCGGGATCCAGGTGGACTTCTTCGGCGAGGCGACCCGGATGCCGGCCGGCCCGGCGGCGCTGGCCCAGCAGACCGGCGCGGCGCTGTTCCCGGTGACGCTCTGGTACGACGGCCCGGTGCTGCGGGCCGAGATCCACCCGGAGATCGCGGTGCCGGCCGGGGGCGACCGGCGCTCGCGGACGGCCGCGATGGTCCAGGAGCTGGCCGACGTGTGGGCCGAGGGCATCCGGGAGCACTCGGTGGACTGGCACATGCTGCAGAAGCTGTGGCTGGCGGACCTCACCGGTCCGCGGGCCCCGAGGGGGAGCCAGTGAAGATCGGCATCGTCTGCCCGTACGACTGGGACGTCCCCGGCGGGGTGCAGTTCCACATCCGCGACCTGGCCGAGCACCTGATCGGGCTGGGCCACCAGGTGTCGGTGCTGGCCCCGGCCGAGGACGACGAGGCGCTGCCGCCGTACGTGGTCTCGGCGGGCCGCGCGGTCGCGGTGCCCTACAACGGGTCGGTGGCGCGGCTGAGCTTCGGCATCCTGTCGGCGGCGCGGGTGCGGCGGTGGCTGCACGACGGGCGGTTCGACATCCTGCACGTGCACGAGCCGAACTCGCCGAGCCTGTCGATGCTGGCCGCCTGGTCGGCCTCCGGGCCGATGGTCGGCACCTTCCACACCTCCAACCCGCGCTCCCGGGCGATGATCGCGGCCTCGCCGATCCTGCAGCCGGGCCTGGAGAAGATGAGCGCCCGGATCGCGGTCAGCGAGTACGCCCGGCGCACCCTGGTCGAGCACCTGGGCGGCGACGCGGTGGTCATCCCCAACGGCGTCGACGTGCGGTTCTTCGCGGACGCCGAGCCGGATCCGCGCTGGCAGGGCGCGGCCCCCGACGGCGGGGCCGGCACGATCGGCTTCATCGGCCGGATCAACGAGCCGCGCAAGGGCCTGCCCACCCTGCTGGCCGCGCTGCCGCGGATCCTCGCGGAGCGCCCGGGGGTGCGGCTGCTGGTGGCCGGCAAGGGCGACGAGGAGGAGGCCGTGGCCGGGCTGGCGCCCGAGGTGCGGGCCCAGGTGGAGTTCCTCGGCATGGTCAGCGACGCCGAGAAGGCCCGGCTGCTGCGCAGCGTGGACCTGTACGTGGCGCCCAACACCGGTGGCGAGAGCTTCGGGATCATCCTGGTCGAGGCGATGTCGGCGGGTGCGCCGGTGCTGGCCAGCGACCTGGACGCGTTCCGGCAGGTGCTGGACGGCGGCGCGGCCGGCGAGCTGTTCCCGGTGGAGGACGCCGAGGCGCTGGCGGGCGCCGCGGTGAAGCTGCTGGGCAACCCGCAGCGGCTGGCCGAGCTGCGGGAGGCGGCCTCGCGGCACGTGCGGCGGTTCGACTGGGAGACGGTCGGCGCGGACATCCTGTCCGTCTACGAGACGGTGACGGACGGCATGCCGCCGGTCGCCGAGGACGAGCGCTCCGGCTGGCGCGAGCGGTTCGGGCTGGCCCGGGACTGAGCCGGGTCCGGCCCGGCGGACCCGCGGGCGGCGCCGGTGGGGGAGGATGGCGCGGTACCGACACCGAGCCCAGGGGAGGGCCCCATGCCGCAGATCACCGTCGACCACTCCGTGGACGTGAAGCTCGACCGGCGGGCGTTCGCCGCCGAACTGCACCCGCTGGTCGCCGAGGTGATCGGCGCGGCGGTGGCGGAGTGCAAGACGCGGTTCCGGCGGGTCGAGGAGAGCTACGTCGGCGACGGCGCCGCCGCCCGCGAGGTGGTGCTGCTGGAGATCCGGATCCTGGACGGCCGCACCGTCGAGCAGCGGACCGCGCTGGCGGAGGCGCTGCTGGGGCTGCTGGAGCGGTCCGCGGTGGCCGCCGAGGGGGTCGAACTGCACCTGGCGGTCGATGTGGTGGAGATGGACCGGCGGACCTACCGGAAGTCGGTTTCGGCGGCGGGGTAGCGTAACGGCCTGTGACTACCTGGATCTGGGCCGCCGCCGCGGTCGTGCTGTTCGCCGTCTACCTCAGCTGGACGGCGGGCCGGCTCGACCGGCTGCACGCGCGGATCGACGCGGCGCGGGCCTCGCTCGACGCCCAGCTGGTCCGGCGGGCCTCGGTGGCGCTGGAGCTGGCCACCTCCTCGCTGCTGGACCCGGCCGCCTCGATCCTGCTGTACGAGGCCTCGCACGCGGCCCGGCAGAGCGAGGACGAGCACCGCGAGGTGGCCGAGAGCGAGCTGAGCCTCGCGCTGCGCGCGGTGCTGGCCGAGCCCGAGCAGGTGCGGGCGCTGCTGGCGGCGCCCGGCGGGGCCGAGGCGCTGAAGGAGCTGACGGCGGCGGTGCGCCGGGTGCCGATGGCGCGGCGGTTCCACAACGACGCGGTGCGGGCGGCCCGAGCGGTACGCGAGCACCGTCTGGTTCGGTACTTCCGGCTGGCCGGCCGGGCGCCGTTCCCGCTCGCGTTCGAGATGGACGACGAGCCTCCGGCGGCGCTGACCCCGGAAGGCGCCCCGGCCTAGGCCGGGCCCGACCCGGGGCTCACCGGGCCCGGGGAACGGCACAGCTTCTCGTACGGAGCTTTGGTCCGGATCCAGCCTCTTTGTCGTATGCCGAAGGTCCCAGTGGACCGGATGGCGCGTGGATCAGAGGCCGTTCGGGCCTACGATAGGGCGATAGCACTGGTTCATCTTCGAGTGAGGTCTCACGTGTCCACCACCCCCATCACCGCAGACCAGCCGCAGATCGGCACCGCCCGCGTCAAGCGCGGCATGGCCGAGCAGCTCAAGGGCGGTGTGATCATGGATGTGGTCAACGCCGAGCAGGCGAAGATCGCCGAGGACGCCGGTGCGGTGGCCGTCATGGCCCTGGAGCGCGTCCCCGCGGACATCCGCAAGGACGGCGGCGTCGCCCGGATGTCGGACCCCAACATGATCGAGGAGATCATCGCGGCCGTCTCCATCCCGGTCATGGCCAAGTCCCGGATCGGCCACTTCGTCGAGGCCCAGGTCCTGCAGTCGCTCGGTGTCGACTACATCGACGAGTCCGAGGTGCTGACCCCGGCCGACGAGGTCAACCACTCCGACAAGTGGGCCTTCACCACCCCCTTCGTCTGCGGCGCCACCAACCTGGGCGAGGCCCTGCGCCGCATCGCCGAGGGCGCGGCCATGATCCGCTCCAAGGGCGAGGCCGGCACCGGCAACGTGGTCGAGGCCGTCCGCCACCTGCGCCAGATCAAGAACGAGATCGCCAAGCTGCGCGGCTTCGACAACAACGAGCTGTACGCCGCCGCCAAGGAGCTGCGCGCCCCCTACGAGCTGGTCAAGGAGGTCGCCGAGCTCGGCAAGCTGCCGGTCGTGCTGTTCTCCGCCGGCGGTGTGGCCACCCCGGCCGACGCCGCGCTGATGCGCCAGCTCGGCGCCGAGGGCGTCTTCGTCGGCTCCGGCATCTTCAAGTCGGGCGACCCGGCCAAGCGCGCCGCCGCCATCGTGAAGGCCACCACCTTCTACGACGACCCGAAGATCATCGCGGACGCCTCCCGCAACCTGGGCGAGGCCATGGTCGGCATCAACTGCGACACCCTGCCGGAGACCGAGCGCTACGCCAACCGCGGCTGGTAAGCCTCCCTCCTCGCCCGCCGGCCCGCCGCGGCTCCACCGCGCGGCGGGCCGCGCCACGCATCCGCACCGATTTCCCAAGGGGTAGCAACCGTGTCCACCAACAACCCAGTCATCGGCGTCCTGGCCCTCCAGGGAGACGTCCGCGAGCACCTGATCGCGCTCGCCGCCGCGGACGCGCTGGCCCGGCCGGTGCGCCGGGCCGAGGAGCTGGCCGAGGTCGACGCGCTGGTGATCCCCGGCGGCGAGTCCACCACCATGTCCAAGCTGGCGCTGCTGTTCGGCGTGATGGACCCGCTGCGCGAGCGGGTGGCGGCCGGGATGCCGGTCTACGGCACCTGCGCCGGCATGATCATGCTGGCGGACAAGATCCTGGACGGCCGGGACGACCAGGAGACGGTCGGCGGCATCGACATGACGGTGCGCCGCAACGCCTTCGGCCGGCAGAACGAGTCCTTCGAGAGCGCGATCCCGTTCCAGGGGCTGGGCGACGAGCCGGTCAACGGCGTGTTCATCCGGGCCCCCTGGGTGGAGTCGGTCGGCGAGGGCGTCCAGGTGCTGGCCGAGGTACCCGCCGCGGACGGCCCGGACAGCCGGATCGTCGCGGTCCGCCAGGGCAACCTGCTGGCCACCTCGTTCCACCCCGAACTGACCGGCGATCACCGGGTGCACGCGTACTTCGTGGCGATGGTCGAGAACGCGCACTGACCGTGTGCGAGGTGTCGGTGACGACACCGGTAAGATCTCCTCTGTTCATTTCCATCTGGCGACGTAAAGGAGCTGGCGATGTCCGGCCACTCTAAGTGGGCTACCACCAAGCACAAGAAGGCCGTGATCGACGCCAAGCGCGGCAAGCTCTTCGCCAAGATGATCAAGAACATCGAGGTGGCGGCGCGCACCGGCGGCGGCGACCCGGCGGGTAACCCGACGCTGTACGACGCCATCCAGAAGGCGAAGAAGAGCTCCGTCCCGATCGACAACATCAACCGCGCCGTCAAGCGCGGTTCGGGTGCCGAGGCCGGCGGGGCCGACTACTCGACGATCATGTACGAGGGCTACGGCCCCAACGGCGTCGCGGTGCTGATCGAGTGCCTCACCGACAACCGCAACCGCGCCGCCTCCGACGTGCGCGTGGCGATGACCCGCAACGGCGGCTCGATGGCCGACCCGGGCTCGGTGTCGTACCTGTTCAACCGCAAGGGCGTGGTGATCGTCCCGAAGTCGGACGGCGTCGACGAGGACAAGGTCTTCGAGGTCGTCCTGGACGCGGGCGCCGAGGAGGTCAACGACCTCGGCGAGACCTTCGAGGTGATCTCCGAGGCCACCGACATGGTCGCGGTCCGCACCGCGCTGGTGGACGCCGGGATCGACTACGACTCGGCCGACGCCAACTTCGTCCCCAGCATGCAGGTCGAGCTGGACGCCGACGGCGCCCGCAAGATCTTCAAGCTGATCGACGCCCTCGAGGACAGCGACGACGTCCAGAACGTCTTCGCCAACTTCGACATCAGCGACGAGGTCGGTGCCGAGCTCGACGCCGAGTGACCGAACAGCACCTCCCCGGCCCGGTGGTCCGCCAGGACCGCCGGGCCGGTGTCGTCCTCCCCGGCTGTCGGTGGCGGGCGGTAGCCTGCACGGGTCACGGAAAGGCGGCACGGCATTGCGCGTACTAGGGGTGGACCCCGGGCTGACCAGGTGCGGCGTCGGCGTGGTCGACGGTGCGCCCGGGCGGCCGCTCACCATGGTCGGGGTCGGGGTGGTCCGCACCCCCGCCGAGGCCGAGATCGGCCCGCGGCTGCTGCTGGTCGAGCAGGGCATCGAGCAGTGGCTCGACGAGCACCGGCCGGACCTGGTCGCCGTCGAGCGGGTCTTCGCCCAGCACAACGTCCGTACCGTGATGGGCACCGCGCAGGCCAGCGCGGTGGCGATGCTCTGCGCCACCCGGCGCGGCATCCCGGTCACCCTGCACACCCCGAGCGAGGTCAAGGCCGCCGTCACCGGCTCCGGCCGGGCCGACAAGGCGCAGGTCACGGCCATGGTCACCCGGCTGCTGCGGCTGGACGCCCCGCCGAAGCCGGCCGACGCCGCCGACGCGCTGGCGCTGGCCATCTGTCACATCTGGCGCGGCGGCACCACCAACCGGCTCACCGCCGCCATCGCCAGGGCGTCCGCGGCCGCCCCCTCCCCCCGAGCCCGCCGGGCCCCCGCCGTCCACCAGGAGCGCCGCCGATGATCGCCTTCGTCCAGGGTCCGGTGGCGGCCGTCGCCGCCACCGCCGCCGTCGTCGAGGTCGGCGGCGTCGGGATGGCCGTCCAGTGCACCCCGGCCACGCTGGCCCGGCTGCGGCTCGGCGAGCACGTCCGGCTCGCCACCTCACTGGTCGTCAGGGAGGACTCGCTCACCCTGTACGGCTTCGCCGACGACGACGAGCGGGCCACCTTCGAGGTGCTGCAGGCCGCGCCCGGTGTCGGTCCCCGGCTCGCCCAGGCCATGCTCGGCGTGCACAGCCCCGAGGCGCTGCGCGTCGCGGTGGCCGGCGGGGACGAGAAGGCGCTGATCGCGGTGCCCGGCATCGGCAAGGCCAAGGCGGCCAAGCTGCTGCTGGAGTACAAGGACAAGCTGGGCGCCCCGCACGGTACGGTGCCCGCCCAGAAGCCGGTCGCCACCGGGCCCGCCCCCTGGCACGAGCAGTTGCACGCCGCCCTGGTCGGGCTCGGCTACGCCCCGCGCGAGGCGGACGACGCGGTCGCCGCCGTCACCCCGGAGGCCGAGGCGCAGGGCGTTCCCGACATCGGGGTGCTGCTCAAGGCCGCCCTGCGCGGCCTGAACCGCGCCCGCTGACGCCGTACCGATCTGACGACCTGTTACTTTGTCGACTTTGGAGCCCGTCCCGATGAGCCCGTACGATCCCGAGCCCGCCGACCGCCCGGCCGCCGACCGGCTGGTGCAGGCGGCCGCCGACGGCGAGGACCAGGCGGTCGAGGCGGCGCTGCGGCCGAAGCTGCTGGACGAGTTCATCGGCCAGGAGCGGGTCCGCGAGCAGCTCTCGCTGGTGCTCCAGGCCGCCCGGCGGCGTGGCAGCGCCCCGGACCACGTGCTGCTCTCCGGCCCGCCCGGGCTCGGCAAGACCACCCTGTCGATGATCATCGCGGCCGAGCTCAACGCGCCGATCCGGATCACCTCGGGCCCGGCCATCCAGCACGCCGGCGACCTGGCCGCGATCCTCTCCTCGCTGACCGAGGGCGAGGTGCTCTTCCTGGACGAGATCCACCGGATGTCCCGGCCCGCCGAGGAGATGCTCTACCTGGCGATGGAGGACTTCCGGGTCGACGTGATCATCGGGAAGGGCCCCGGCGCCACCGCCATCCCCCTGGAGCTGCCGCCGTTCACCCTGGTCGGCGCCACCACCCGGGCCGGCCTGCTGCCGCCCCCGCTGCGCGACCGCTTCGGCTTCACCGGCCACATGGAGTTCTACGCGCGCGCCGAGCTCCAGCGGGTGGTGCACCGCTCGGCCACCCTGCTCGACGTGGAGATCGACCCGGCCGGCGCCGCCGAGATCGCCGGGCGCTCCCGCGGCACCCCCCGGATCGCCAACCGGCTGCTGCGCCGGGTCCGGGACTTCGCGCAGGTCAGGCATGACGGCGTGGTCACCAGGGAGATCGCCGCCCAGGCCCTGGAGGTGTACGAGGTCGACGCCCGCGGCCTCGACCGGCTGGACCGGGCGGTGCTGGACGCCCTGCTGCGGCTGTTCGGCGGCGGCCCGGTCGGCCTGTCCACCCTCGCGGTCGCGGTCGGTGAGGAGTCGGAGACGGTCGAGGAGGTCGCCGAGCCGTTCCTGGTCCGCGAGGGCCTGCTGGCCCGCACCCCCCGCGGCCGGGTCGCCACCGCCGCGGCCTGGCACCACCTGGGGATGACCCCGCCGCTCCAGCAGCCCGGCGGGGCGGGCGCGGTCCAGCCCGGCCTGTGGCACGGAAAGGGTCAGGTCTGAGCGGGCCCGGCGACGGGGTCGTGAGCGAAGCGCACAGAAACTGTGCAGGCAGAGGGTCGCCACTTTCGGCGGCAGGATGCGATGCTTGGCGTTGTCCGATCGATAAGGGTCGCCTAGACTCCGCCGGACCGCCCCTCTCACCCGATGGGCCGACGCATACCCTGGCCGCCCGGGCGGGCGGCCTGTAAAGGACCCTGGCTGTGAACTTCATCATCCTCCTCCTCCCGCTCCTGGCGATCTTCCTGCTGTTCCGTTCGCAGAAGAAGCGCCAGTCCCAGATGCAGACGATGCAGCAGGCCCTGGAGCCGGGCGCGGGCGTGCGCACCATCGGCGGCCTCTACGCGCTGGTGAAGTCGGTCAACGAGGAGACCGTCGAGCTGGAGATCGCGCCGGGTGTGGTCACCCACTTCACCAAGGGCGCCGTCGCCGCCGTGCTGGACCCGCTGGAGTACGACGCGATCATCAACGGCCGCCCGGCCGAGGACGACGCGGACGAGCTCGGCGAGCCGGTCGAGGACGCCGACGCGCACGACGCCGAGGACGCGCCGCTCAGCCTTGACAAGGACAAGTCGGGCAACAGCAGCGCCGACGGTGGGGCTCCCGAGAGCAAGTAGTACGGTCGGGCCTTGCCCGGCCGAGCGGCACCCGCCGCTGGCCAACAGGACCTCAGGGCCGTCCGCCGCCGATCCCGTCCGCCACGAGCCGGACCGGACCGGTCCGCGCGACGGCAAGGACAGGGAGAAACGAGCAAGGTGGCAACACCAAAGTCGCGTCCGCGCGACGGTTACCCCGGACGGGCGCTGGCCCTCATCCTGGTGGCGACCGTCGGACTGGTCGCCCTCATGTTCGGGACGGGTCACAAGACCCCGCGTCTCGGAATCGACCTCGCCGGTGGCACCAGCATCACGCTGACCGCTACGTCGAAGGACCCCGCCGCGATCAACAAGTCCAACATGGACATCGCGGTCGGGATCATTCAGCAGCGCGTCAACGGCTTGGGCGTCTCCGAGGCGGAGGTGCAGACCCAGGGCAACAACAACATCATCGTCAACATCCCCGACGGTGGTGACCAGCAGACCGCGATCAAGCAGGTCGGCGACACCGCGAAGCTCTACTTCCGCCCCGTCCTCACCTATGCCCCGAGCGGCCAGCCCGCCGTGGACCCGTCGGCCTCCCCGAGCGCCTCGGCCACCGGCGGCGCCTCGCCCGGTGCCTCCCCGAGCAGCTCCGCCACCGGCTCGGCGGCCACCCAGGCCTCCCCGAGCGCGAGTGCCTCGGCCAGCGCCAGCAAGGCCGGCCGCGCGGTCAGCGGCGCCCTGCAGGCCGACCCGACGGCCTCGGCCGGCGCGAGCACCGCCGCCACCCCGAGCGCCGCTGCCTCGCCGGGAACCCCCGCCGACCCGGCCGCCACCCCGGCCCCGGCCACCGACCCGGCCATCGCCGCGCTGCAGCAGCAGTTCGCCGCGCTGGACTGCTCGGACCCGGCCCAGCGCAAGGACCTGCAGACCGACCCGACCAAGCCCGCGCTCGCCTGCTCCTTCCAGCAGGAGGACACCGCGGTCAAGGGCCAGAAGGTCTGGAACAAGTTCATCCTCGGCCCGGTCGCCCTCAACGGCGGTGACGTGGCCAAGGCCCAGGCCGGCTTCGACACCCAGCAGGCGGCCGGCTGGCAGGTCCAGCTGTCCTTCACCGACGCCGGCTCGAAGTCCTTCGCCGCGGTCACCGGCCAGCTCGCCACCCAGCAGCAGCCCGCCAACGAGTTCGCCATCGTCCTGGACGGCAAGGTGGTCTCCCACCCCTACGTCCAGCAGTCGATCACCGGCGGCAACGCGGTCATCTCCGGCAACTTCGGCCAGGAGGAGGCCAAGGGCCTCGCCAACGTGCTGAGCTTCGGCGCCCTGCCGCTCGACTTCACCAAGAGCGACGTCACCACCGTCTCCCCGCAGCTCGGCGGAGAGCAGCTGAAGGCCGGCCTGCTCGCCGGTCTGATCGGCATGATCCTGGTGGTCATCTACTCGCTGGTCTACTACCGCGGCCTCGGCCTGGTGTCGATCGCCGGTCTGGTGGTCTCGGCCTCCCTGACCTACGCGATCATGTCGCTGCTCGGCGCCACCATCGGCTTCGCGCTGAACCTCCCGGCGGTCTGCGGCGCCATCGTCGCGATCGGCATCACGGCGGACTCCTTCATCGTGTACTTCGAGCGCATCCGCGACGAGGTCCGCGACGGCGCCCCGCTGCGCCCGGCCGTTCAGCGCGCCTGGCCCCGGGCCCGGCGCACCATCCTGGTCTCGGACTTCGTCTCGTTCCTCTGTGCCGCGGTGCTGTACCTGGTGTCGGTCGGCAAGGTCCAGGGCTTCGCCTTCACGCTGGGCCTGACCACGCTGCTGGACGTCGTGGTGATCTTCCTGTTCACCAAGCCGCTGATCACCCTGCTGGCGCGCACCAAGTTCTTCTCCAGCGGCCACAAGTGGTCCGGCCTGGACCCGAAGCGGCTGGGCGCGCGCCCGCCGATCCGGAGCAGCCGCCGCCGCGGTTCCGCCCCCAGCGCCCCCAAGGAGGCCTGACGCCATGTCGCGCTTCGGCAACATCGGCCACCGCCTCTACCAGGGCGAGATCAGCTTCGACTTCGTCGGCCGCCGCAAGCTCTGGTACTCGATCTCCGGCGTGATCGTCCTGGTCGCGGCCGTCGGTCTGGCCATGGGCCTGCACCTGGGCATCGAGTTCAAGGGCGGCTCGGTCTACACCGTGCACAAGCCCGGCCTGTCGGTCTCGCAGGCCCAGGACGTCGCCAACAAGATCACCCACGACTCGACCGCCCTGGTGCAGTCGACCGACAAGGGTGACGTCCGGATCCAGGTCAGCTCCGCCTCCGACGTGGACGCCTCGACCTTCACCGAGCAGCTCTCCAAGGAGCTGTCGGTGCCGGCCAACGAGGTCGACGCCCAGGTGATCGGCCCCAGCTGGGGCCACGAGATCTCCCAGAAGGCGCTGCTCGGCCTGGTGATCTTCATGGTGCTGGTCACCATCTACCTGGCCGTCGCGTTCGAGTGGCGGATGGCGGCGGCCGCCCTGGTCGCCCTGATCCACGACCTCCTGATCACCATCGGCGTGTACGCGCTGGTGGGCTTCGAGGTCACCCCGGGCACCGTGATCGGCTTCCTGACCATCCTCGGCTACTCGCTCTACGACACCGTCGTCGTCTTCGACACGGTGAAGGAGAACACCCGGGGGATCACCAAGCAGAACAAGCGCACCTACAGCGAGGCCGCCAACCTGGGCCTCAACCAGACCCTGGTGCGCTCCATCAACACCACCGTGGTCGCGCTGCTCCCGGTCGCCGCGCTGCTGTTCATCGGCGGCGGCCTGCTGGGCGCCGGCACCCTGAACGACATCTCGCTGGCCCTGTTCATCGGCCTCGCGGCCGGTGCGTACTCCTCCATCTGCGTCGCCACCCCGCTGCTCGCGCAGCTCAAGGAGATGACGCCGGAGATGAAGGACCTGGCCAAGCGGGTCGCCGCCCGCCGGGCCTCGGACGCCAAGGCGGCCGAGCAGGCCGCCGAGCAGGGTGAGCACGGCGAGGACGAGTCCGGCCAGCCGGCGGGTATGGTTGGTCAGCGCAACCAGCCGGTCGGCCGCGCCCGCGGCAAGGGCCGCCCCTCCGGCAAGCACTGAGCCCGTACTCCGTAAGGACCCCCGTGACCTCCGCTGACCCCGTCCTGGCCGAGCTGCTCAACAGCCGGATCAGGGACGTACCGGACTACCCGAAGCCCGGCGTGCTGTTCAAGGACATCGCGCCGCTGCTGGCCGACGCCGAGGCCTTCGCGGCCCTCACCCGGGCGCTGGCCGACCGGGCCCGGGAGCTCGGCGCCACCAAGGTGGTCGGGCTGGAGGCGCGGGGGTTCGTGCTGGCGGCCCCGGCGGCCTTCGCGGCGGGCCTCGGCTTCGTGCCGATCCGCAAGAAGGGCAAGCTGCCCGGCGAGGTCTTCGCCCGCTCGTACGAGCTGGAGTACGGCACCGCCACCCTGGAGGTGCAGTGCGACGCCTTCACCCCGGGCGAGAAGGTCCTGGTGGTGGACGACGTGCTGGCCACCGGCGGCACCATCGGCGCCTCGGTGGACCTGGTCCGGGAGGCCGGCGCCGAGCTGGTGGGCGTGGTGGTCCTGATGGAGCTGGGCTTCCTGCCCGGCCGGGAGCGGCTGGAGCCGCACCTGGGCGGTGCTCCGCTGGAGACCCTGGTCACCGTCTAGTCATCCCCCGAGGGGGCGTACGGCCACGGCCGTACGCCCCCTCGGGCGTTCCCGGCCGGGCGGCGGAACGCCCGGCCTGCACTCTCGGTACCATGAAGGTTCACCCCTGCCCAGTTGTGCGAAGGGGCAGGCCCCGCGCCCCCGAGGAGTGTCCTTGCCCGACGAGGTTGTGCCCACGGCTGACCAGACCAGGACCGCGCCCTCCGGTACGGCCCCGGTCCGCCCCGGGCCGCCCGCCGCGCCCCGGCCGTCCTCCGGCGGCATGCGCGCCCGCCTGGCCCGGCTCGGCGGCCAGCGCAGCTCCACGGTCAACCCGGTGCTGGAGCCGCTGTTCCGCACCATCCGGGCGCAGGACCCGAAGGCCGACCCGGCGCTGCTCAAGGACATCGAGAACGCCTACGCGGTGGCCGAGAAGTGGCACCGCGGCCAGAAGCGCAAGAGCGGCGACCCGTACATCACCCATCCGCTCGCCGTCGCCACCATCCTGGCCGAGCTGGGCATGGACGCCCCGACGCTGATGGCCGGGCTGCTGCACGACACCGTCGAGGACACCGACTACGGCCTGGAGACCCTGCGCCGCGACTTCGGCGACTCGGTCGCGCTGCTGGTCGACGGCGTGACCAAGCTGGACCGGGTCAAGTTCGGCGAGGCCGCGCAGGCCGAGACGGTGCGCAAGATGGTCGTCGCGATGGCCAAGGACCCGCGGGTCCTGGTGATCAAGCTGGCCGACCGGCTGCACAACATGCGCACCATGCGCTACCTCAAGCGGGAGAAGCAGGAGAAGAAGGCCCGCGAGACGCTGGAGATCTACGCCCCGCTGGCGCACCGGCTGGGCATGAACACCATCAAGTGGGAGCTGGAGGACCTCGCCTTCGCGATCCTCTACCCCAAGATGTACGACGAGATCGTCCGGCTGGTCGCCGAGCGCGCGCCCAAGCGGGACGAGTACCTGGCCACCGTGATCGACCAGGTCCAGGGCGACCTGCGCGGGGCCCGGATCACCGCCCAGACCACCGGCCGGCCCAAGCACTACTACTCGGTCTACCAGAAGATGATCGTGCGGGGCCGCGACTTCGCCGAGATCTACGACCTGGTGGGCATCCGGGTCCTGGTCGACACCGTCCGCGACTGCTACGCGGCACTGGGCACCATCCACGCGCGGTGGAACCCGGTGCCGGGGCGGTTCAAGGACTACATCGCGATGCCCAAGTTCAACATGTACCAGTCGCTGCACACCACGGTGATCGGCCCCGGCGGCAAGCCGGTCGAGCTGCAGATCCGGACCTTCGACATGCACCGCCGGGCGGAGTACGGCATCGCGGCGCACTGGAAGTACAAGCAGCGCGCGGTGGCCGGCGCCTCCAAGGTCCGCACCGACACGCCCACCCACGGGCGCCAGCACGACAAGGCCGACGCGGTCAACGAGATGGCCTGGCTGCGGCAGCTGCTGGACTGGCAGAAGGAGACCGAGGACCCGAGCGAGTTCCTCGAGTCGCTGCGCTTCGACCTGTCCAACAACGAGGTCTTCGTCTTCACCCCCAAGGGTGACGTGATAGCGCTGCCGGCCAGCTCCACCCCGGTGGACTTCGCCTTCGCGGTGCACACCGAGGTCGGCTACCGCTGCATAGGGGCCCGGGTCAACGGCCGGCTGGTGCCGCTGGAGTCCACCCTGGAGAACGGCGACGCGGTCGAGGTCTTCACCTCCAAGGCGGAGAACGCCGGGCCGTCGCGGGACTGGCTGACCTTCGTCAAGTCGCCGCGGGCCCGCAACAAGATCCGCGCCTGGTTCTCCAAGGAGCGCCGCGAGGAGGCGATCGAGCAGGGCAAGGAGGCCATCGCCCGCGCGATGCGCAAGCAGGGCCTGCCGATCCAGCGGATCCTCACCGGCGACTCGCTGGTCACCCTGGCGCACGAGATGCGCTACCCGGACATCTCCTCGCTGTACGCGGCGATCGGCGAGGGCCACGTCACGGCCCAGTCGATCGTGCAGAAGCTGGTCCAGGCGCTCGGCGGCGAGGAGGGCGCGGTCGAGGACCTCTCCGAGACCACCACCCCGACCCACCAGAGCCGGGCGGTGCGCCGCCGGGCCAAGGGCGACCCCGGCGTGATCGTCAAGGGCGTCGAGGACGTCTGGGTGAAGCTGTCGCGCTGCTGCACCCCGGTGCCCGGCGACCCGATCGTCGGCTTCATCACCCGCGGCAACGGCGTCTCGGTGCACCGCTCGGACTGCGTCAACGTCGAGGCGCTGACCCAGCAGCCGGAGCGGATGATCGAGGTCGAGTGGGCGGCCACCCAGTCCTCGGTGTTCCTGGTCGCCATCCAGGTCGAGGCGCTGGACCGCTCGCGGCTGCTGTCGGACGTCACCCGGGTGCTCTCCGACCAGCACGTCAACATCCTCTCCGCGGCGGTGCAGACCTCCCGCGACCGGGTGGCGATGAGCCGGTTCACCTTCGAGATGGGCGACCCGAAGCACCTCGGCCACGTGCTGAAGGCGGTCCGCGGCGTGGAGGGCGTCTACGACGTGTACCGGGTGACCTCGGCCCGCAAGTAGCTCCGGCGGGCCGACCGGCGCGGCGGCTGCGGATGCGGGGCCTTCGCGAGCGGCACAGAATGTCACCGTCCGATGCGGTGCTGGGTGTCGACTCGCGGAGGCCGCCATGGGTGGCAGGCAGATCGTCGTGGCCGTGCTGGTGGGTGCCGGGCTGACCGCCGCCACGGGTTGCGGAGGCGGGGGAGCGGGCGGTGGCGGGTCCTCGGCCCGGCCGGCCGCGGCGTCCTCGGCCGATCCGTCCGCACCGAACGGGGTGGAGGCGCTGGCCCCGCGCGAGATCGTCGACAAGTCGGTCCAGGCGCTCAAGGAGAGCCACAGCGTGCACGTGGCCGGCCAGGTGAGCTCGTCGGGCTCGGTGGTCACCATCGACCTCGCGATGGACGGCGACGCGCACTGCGCCGGCTCGATGAGCCTGGACGGCGAGGGCGGCTTCGGCGTGGTCCAGCTCGGCGAGCAGCTCTGGATCAAGCCCGACCAGACCTTCCTGGAGACCCACGGCGGCCCGGCCATCGCCGCCCTGGTCGGCGACAAGTACCTGCGGACCACCACCGCCAACACCGACTTCGCCGACGTCGGCTCGCTCTGCGACCTGAACACCATCGCCGACCTGATCGGCACCGACAACGGCCCGCTCGGCCAGGGCAGCCGCACCACGGTCGACGGCACCCCGGTCGTCACCGTGCAGACCACCCAGGGGGACAGCCCCGGGACCCTGTATGTGGCGGTCCAGGGCCGGCCCTATCCCGTCCGGCTGGAGACGAACGGCGGCACCGAGGGCGGCCGGCTCGACTTCAAGGACTTCGGCGCCCAGGTCGCCGCCACCGCCCCGCCCGCCGACCGGACCCTCGACCTGGACGAGCTGCAGCGCGAGTCCGGTGCCACCGGCGCGGCCAGCCCGGTCTGATCCCGCGGACCCGGAACGGCGAACGGGCAGGGCCCCCTCCGCGGAGGGGGCCCTGCCCGTCGGCTGCCGGGGGCGGCGTCAGCCGCTGAACTCCTGCAGGCTCTTCAGCGCCTGGTCCAGCAGCGCCTGACGGCCCGCCAGCTCGCTCTCCAGCTTGGCGACCTTGCTCGCGTTGCCGGCCGCGCGGGCCTTGTCGAGGTCGGCCTGGAGCTTGTCCACCGCGGACTGCAGCAGCCCGGTCATGCCGGCCGCCCGGGCCTTGGCCTCCGGGTTGGAACGCTGCCACTCGGCGTCCTCCGCCTCGCGGATCGCCCGCTCGACGGTGTTCAGCCGGGCGTCCAGCTTCGGCCGGGCGTCCCGCGGCACGTGGCCGATGGCCTCCCAGCGCTCGTTGATGTCCCGCAGCGCGGCCTTGGCGGCCTTGAGGTCGGTGATCGGCAGGATCGCCTCCGCCTCGACCAGCAGGGCCTCCTTGAGCTTCTGGTTCTCGCCCTGCTCGGCGTCACGCTCGCTGAAGGTCGCGGAGCGGGCCTGGAAGAAGACGTCCTGCGCGCCCCGGAACCGGGCCCACAGCTCCTCCTCCGCGTCCCGCTGGGCGCGGCCGGCCGCCTTCCACTGCGTCATCAGGTCGCGGTACGCGGCGGCGGTCGCACCCCACTCGGTGGAGTCCGAGAGCGCCTCGGCCTCGATGACCAGCTTCTCCTTCACCGCACGGGCCTGGTCGCGCTCGACGTCCAGCGCGGCGAAGTGCGCCTTGCGGTGCTTGGAGAAGACCGACCGGGCGTGCGAGAAGCGGTGCCACAGCTCGTCGTCGCTCTTGCGGTCCAGCCGCGGCAGCGCCTTCCAGTTGTCCACCAGGGCGCGCAGCCGGTCGCCGGCCTCCCGCCACTGGGTGGACTCGGCCAGCCGCTCGGCCTCGGCGACCAGTGCCTCCTTGGCCGCACGGGTCTCCTCCTGGGCCTTGGCCCGGGCCGCGCGGCGCTCGGTCTGCCGGGTCTCGATCTCGCCGGCCAGCGTGTCGAGGCGCTTGGCCAGCGCGTCCAGGTCGCCCACCGCGTGCGCCTCGACGACCTGGGCGCGCAGGTGGTCGAGGGCGACCTGGGCCTCCTTGGCGGCCAGGTCGGTCTTGCGGACGCGGTGCTCCAGCAGGCCGATCTCGGCCTCCAGGCCCTGGTACTTCCGCTCGAAGTAGGCGAGGGCCTCCTCCGGGGAGCCCGCCTGCCAGGAGCCGACGGCGCGTTCGCCGTCCGCGGTCCTGACGTACACGGTCCCCTGCTCGTCGACACGGCCCCACGGGTCGCTGCTCACAGCGCCTCCTCCACATGACGCCGCGGCCCGCTCAGTGCGGGGCGCGCGCGTCGTCCACAGTTGATGTGCGGCGGACCGATGAAGTCCGCCGTCCGGACCGTCCGTTGTTGCGCCGAGGGTGACGGCCGACGGTCAGGGCACCCTATACAACAGCAACATAGGCGACCAGCGCCGGTGCTGTCCGCATCCGGGCCGGGCGATTTCCGCCGGCGCCGCGGCCCGCTCGGGGGCCGCGGCGCCGCCGCCGGTCAGCCCTTGGCGACCGTCACCTTGTCGAGGACCACGTCGGCGGTCGGGGCGCCGTCGCCGCCACCGCCCTGGACCCCGCCGGCGGCGATGTTCTGGAGCACGTCCAGACCGCCGGTGATCTTGCCGAAGGGGGTGTAGTTCGGCGGCAGCTGGGTGTCCTTGTAGACCAGGAAGAACTGGCTGCCGTTGGTGCCCGGGCCCGCGTTGGCCATCGCCAGGGTGCCGGCCGGGTAGGTCGCGCCGGTCAGGTTCTCGTCCGCGAACTGGTAGCCCGGGCCGCCGGAACCGGTGCCGGTCGGGTCACCGCACTGGAGCACGTAGATGCCCTCCGTGGTGAGCCGGTGGCACTTGACGTGGTCGAAGTACTGCTCGCCGGCGAGGAAGGCGAAGGAGTTCACCGTGTGCGGCGCCTTGGCCGCGTCCAGCGACACCGTCACCGTGCCGCAGCTGGTCTGCAGGGTCCCCGTGTAGGCGGACTTGCCGTCGACCGTCATGGCCGGCTCGGTCTTCCACTGCTTGCCGTTCGGCTGGCCCGCGGCGGGCGGGTTGCAGCCCTTGACCTGGGTGACCGGGGCGGTCGGGGCGGCCTGCGGGGTCTTGGACTTGTCGGCGGAGTCGAACACGCCGCCCGCCCACGCACCGCCGGCGGCGACCACCACGACCGCGAGCGCGCCGCCGATGATCGCGTTCCGCTGCTTCCGGCGCTTGTGCGCCTGGGCCCGGCGCGCCATCTGGCGCTCGTACTTCTCGCGGGCGAGCTGTCGCCGCCGCTGTTCGTTGCTGGCCACCGGCCGTGTCTCCTACGTATGCGCTGGACGTCTGGGGAAAAGTGCCGATGCGGATCATCGCATCCGTTGGCGGCCAAGTGTAAGGAGTCTGTGCGTAAGTTCGAGGTCAAACGCGATGTGCACGGGACCGGATCGACCCGCAGGGGCGCGTGGTAACGGGTTCGCCCGCGGTGGTGTCCCGCCGGTAGGCTCTGGTGCGACCAGGCGGTGAGACCCGAGTGCCCGCCCCCGACCGTAGAGGACTCGCGTTGTTCGTCGCCGGATTTCCAGCCGGGGCCTGGGGCACCAACTGCTACCTGGTAGCGCCGGCCGCCGGTGAGGAGTGCGTGATCGTCGATCCCGGTCACGAGGCCACCCAGGGCGTCGAGGACCTGATCCGCGAGCACCGGCTGAAGCCGGTCGCGGTGGTCCTCACCCACGGACACATCGACCACATCGCCTCGGTGATGCCGATCTGCGGCGCCCGCGGCGTGCCCGCCTGGATCCACCCCGAGGACCGCTACATGATGGCCGACCCGGAGCGGGCGCTCGGCCGCTCGCTCGGGCAGCAGCTGATGGGCAGCCTCACCGTCGGCGAGCCGGACGACGTCCGCGAGCTGGGCGACGGAAGCCTGCTGGAGCTGGCCGGACTGCAGCTCACCGTCGACCACGCGCCCGGCCATACCAAGGGGTCGGTGACCTTCCGGACGCCCGCATCGGATCAGATCCCGCCGGTGCTCTTCTCGGGCGACCTGCTGTTCGCCGGCTCCATCGGGCGTACCGACCTCCCGGGCGGGGACAGCGCGGCGATCATGCAGTCGCTGGCCCGGGTGTGCCTGCCCCTCGACGACGCGACCGTGGTCCTCTCCGGCCACGGCTCCCAGACCACCATCGGCCGTGAGCGCGCCACCAACCCCTACCTCCAGCAGGCGGCGGGAGCGCTCGATGCTCCGGCCTTCCCGCGACGAGGAATGTGACGGAAGAGAAGTTGAGCACCTTCAGCGCCCCCAAGGGCACCTACGACCTGCTGCCGCCGAGCTCCGCGACCTACCTGGCGATCCGCGAGCGGCTCTCCGGCCCCGCGCGCCGGGCCGGGTACGGCTACATCGAGACGCCGGTCTTCGAGGACGTCAAGCTCTTCTCCCGCGGCGTCGGTGAGTCCACCGACATCGTCACCAAGGAGATGTACACCCTCACCACCAAGGGCGGCGACGAGCTGGCGCTGCGCCCCGAGGGCACCGCGTCGGTGGTCCGCGCCGCCCTCCAGGCCAACCTGCACAAGCAGGGCAACCTGCCGGTCAAGCTCTGGTACTCCGGCTCCTTCTACCGCTACGAGCGGGCCCAGAAGGGCCGCTACCGCCAGTTCGCCCAGGTCGGCGCCGAGGCGATCGGCGCCGAGGACCCGGCGCTGGACGCCGAGCTGATCATCCTGGCCGACGACGCCTTCCGCTCGCTGGGCCTGCGCGAGTACTCGCTGCTGCTCAACAGCCTCGGCGACAAGCAGTGCCGGCCCGTCTACCGGGCCGCCCTGGTCGAGTTCCTGGCCGGCCTCGACCTCGACGAGGACACCCGCCGCCGCGCCGAGATCAACCCGCTGCGGGTCCTCGACGACAAGCGCGAGTCCGTCCAGGCCCAGCTCACCGACGCCCCCCGGCTGCGCGACTACCTCTGCGAGGACTGCAAGGCGTACGACGAGCAGGTCCGCGAGCTGCTGACCGCCGCCGGCGTCGCCTTCGTCGACGACCCGAAGCTGGTCCGCGGCCTGGACTACTACACCCGGACCACCTTCGAGTTCGTGCACAACGGCCTCGGCGCCCAGTCCGCGATCGGCGGCGGCGGCCGCTACGACGGCCTCTCCGAGATGCTCGGCGGCCCGGCGCTGCCGTCGGTCGGCTGGGGCCTCGGGGTGGACCGCACCTTCCTGGCGATGGAGGCCGAGGGCGTCGTCCTCGACCTGCCCGCCGCCACCTCCGTCTACGCCGTCGCGCTCGGCGAGACGGCCAAGAACGTCCTGTTCGCCAAGGTGGTGGAGCTGCGCCGGGCCGGCGTCGCCACCGACCTGGCGTTCGGCGTCAAGGGCATCAAGAACGCCATGAAGTCCGCCGACCGCTCCGGCGCCCGCTACGCCCTCGTGGCCGGCGACCGGGACCTCGCCGAAGGCGTCGTCCAGCTCAAGGACATGACCACCGGCGAGCAGGCGCCCGTCGCCCTCGAAGCACTCGTCACCACCCTGAAGGAGAAGCAGCTGTGATCCGCACGCACGACGCGGGCACGCTCCGCGCGGAGCACGCCGGCACCACCGTCATCCTGGCCGGCTGGGTCGCCCGCCGCCGTGACCACGGCGGAGTCGCGTTCATCGACCTCCGCGACGCCTCCGGCACCGTGCAGATCGTGGCCCGCGACCTGGAGGCCATCGGCAGCCTGCGCGCCGAGTACTGCGTCAAGGTCACCGGCGAGGTCCGGGTCCGCCCGGAGGGCAACGAGAACCCGGACATCGCGACCGGCGCGATCGAGGTCGTGGTCAACGAGCTCGAGGTGCTCTCCGAGGCCGCCCCGGTGCCGTTCCCGGTCGCCGAGTACGAGCCCGGCACGGTCAACGAGGAGGTGCGCCTGCGCTACCGCTACCTGGACCTCCGCCGTGAGGGCCCGGCCCGCGCGCTGCGCCTGCGCTCCAAGGTCAACCACATCATCCGCACGGTGATGGAGGAGAACGACTACCTCGACATCGAGACGCCGTACCTCACCCGCTCCACCCCCGAGGGCGCCCGCGACTTCCTCGTCCCGGTCCGCCTGCAGCCCGGCCACTGGTACGCCCTGCCGCAGTCGCCCCAGCTGTTCAAGCAGCTGCTGATGGTGGCCGGCATGGAGCGCTACTACCAGATCGCCCGCTGCTTCCGCGACGAGGACTTCCGCGCCGACCGGCAGCCGGAGTTCACCCAGCTGGACATCGAGGCCTCCTTCGTCGACCAGGAGGACATCCTGGCCCTCGGCGAGAAGATCGTCGGTGCCATCTGGCGCGAGGTGCACGGGTACGAGATCCCCAACCCGCTGCCCCGGATGACCTACGCGGACGCGATGAACCGCTACGGCTCCGACAAGCCGGACGTCCGCTTCGGCCAGGAGCTCACCGACCTGACCGAGTACTTCCAGGGCACCGAGTTCCGGGTCTTCCAGGCCCCCTACGTCGGCGCGGTCGTGATGCCCGGCGGCGCCTCCCAGCCGCGCAAGCAGCTGGACGCCTGGCAGGACTGGGCCAAGGCGCGCGGCGCCCGCGGCCTGGCCTACGTGCTGGTCGACGCCGAGACCGGCGAGCTGCGCGGCCCGGTCGCCAAGAACCTCTCCGAGGAGCACCTGGCGGGCCTGGCCGCCGCGGCCGGCGCCAAGCCGGGCGACGCGGTGTTCTTCGCGGCCGGCAAGAAGACCGCCTCGCAGGAGCTGCTCGGCGCGGCCCGCCTGGAGATCGGCCGCCGCTGCGAGCTGATCGACGAGTCGGCCTGGGCCTTCCTGTGGGTCGTCGACTTCCCGATGTTCGAGCCCATCGAGGACGACAAGGGCGCGTTCCAGGGCTGGCACGCGGTGCACCACCCGTTCACGGCGCCGACCGCCGAGTCGCTGGCGACCTTCGACACCGACCCGGGTGCGGCCCTGTCCAACGCCTACGACCTGGTGCTCAACGGCTCCGAGCTGGGCGGCGGCTCGATCCGTATCCACCAGCGCGACGTCCAGAAGCGGGCCTTCGACGCGATCGGCCTGTCCGAGGAGGAGGCGCAGTCGCAGTTCGGCTTCCTGCTGGACGCGTTCAACTACGGCCCGCCGCCGCACGGCGGGGTCGCCTTCGGCCTGGACCGCATCGTCACCCTGCTGGGCGGGTACGACACCATCCGTGACGTGATCGCCTTCCCGAAGACCAGCACCGGCGGTGACCCGCTCACCGGTGCGCCGACCCCGATCACCCCGGCCCAGCGCCGCGAGGCGGGCGTCGACGCCAAGCCGAAGGGCACGGACGCCGCCGCGGCGTCCGAGGTCAAGGCCTGACACCCGGTCAGTAACACCATGCTCACGGCCCCGGCCGGTGCGATCCGCCTCAGGGTAGGCTCGCCCCGCCCGGGGCCGGTGCACAACGGCGTGCCACAGCAGAGGGGTCGAGGATGACCATCCGAACCAGAGTCGAGAACCCGGCGGACGCCCCCGCCACCAGACGTGTCCACATGGCGGCCTTCCCCGGCCCCGAGGAGGCGGACCTGGTGGACGCGCTCCGCCGGGACTCCGCCTGGATCCCGGCTCTCTCCCTGGTCGCGGTGGACGACCGGGACCTCATCGTCGGGCACGTGCTGCTCACCCGGCTCCGGGTCGGCGACGGCGACGGCCTGTCCATGGCGCCGGTCGCGGTCGCCCCGGAGTGGCAGCGCAAGGGCGTCGGCGCCGCCCTGGTCCGGGCCGCGCTGGCGGCCGCCGAGACCGCGGGGGAGCGGCTGGTGGTGGTGCTCGGCGACCCGGACTACTACGGCCGCTTCGGCTTCGAGCCGGCCTCCCGGCACCGGGTCAGCGGCCCGTTCGAGGCGCCCGACGCGTACTTCCAGGCGCTGCCGCTGCCCGGGTACGACGGCGGCCCGCACGGCGTGTGCCGCTACCCGGCGCCGTTCGCAGAGGTCTGACCGGCCGAGGCCCGGCCGGCCGGGGCCGGGGCGGACGACGGGGCCGGAGCGGGCCCGGCGGGCGCCGTCGCGCCGCCGGGGCGCCGCTGGGCGGGCACCGTGTCCAGCGGCGAAGGCCCGGGGCAGGCAGGGCCGATCCGCACGGTCTCCCGGCAGCTGCGCACGAACGCCGCCATCGCGGGCGTGAGCGGCCGGTCCAGCGGCCAGTACAGGCCGACCCGGCTGGCGCTGACCCCGCGCAGCGGCCGGTAGACCACGCCGGGCCGGGAGGCCAGCCGGCTCATCGTCACGGGCGCGAAGCCGATGCCCTGCCCGCAGGCGATCGCGGTCAGCCACTCGTCCGCGTTGTGCGCGACCGCGCCGATCCGGACCGGGTGGCCGCCGCGCTCCTCGACCGCCAGCCAGTAGTCCCGCCAGAACCCGGCCTCCCGCGGGATCGCGACGAAGTCCTCGTCCAGCAGCTCCGCGAGGTCCACCACCTCGCGGCCGGCCAGCCGGTGGCCGGCCGGCAGCACCGCGCAGCGCTCCTCCACGCCGAGCTCGGCGCAGTTGTACGCGGCCGCAATGGCGGCGGGCGCGTGCCACAGCGCCAGGTCGATCTCGCCGGAGGCCAGCCCCGAGGTGGGGTCGAACCAGTTGTTCTGCCGCATCTGGACCTGCCAGCCGGGCATCCGGCGCCCGAAGTCCTCGACGGTGGCCAGGCCGACCGCGTTGATGGTGCTGCCCTCGAACCCGACCCGCAGGGTGCCCTGCGCCTCGACCTCGGCCCGGCGGGTGGCCCGCAGCGCGTCCTCCCAGCCGGTCAGCAGCGCGGGCACCCGGTCCGCCAGCGCCCGGCCCGCGGCGGTCGGGGTCATGCCCTCCCGGGAGCGCTGGAACAGCCGTACCCCGAGCTGGGTCTCCAGCTGGCGGATCTGCTTGGTCAGGGTCGGTTGGCTCACGAACAGGCGGGCGGCCGCCCCGGTCAGCTGGCCCTCCTCGCAGACCGCGGCGAAGGAGCGCAGCAGGCGGGTGTCGATGTCCATGCCGCAAGGTTATGGAAGCGGTAATTTGCCGTAACGGCGGGGTCCGGGGGACAGTTGATCACTCGTCGGGCGGGCCCGGCCCCCGGCAGCACAGGGGAGTGCCGGAACCGGGCCCGCCCGGCCTGCCGTACCCCGTCGTCCGCCCGCGCCACCCCGCGCCGACCTGCGCCGGGCGGCGAAGCCCCGTAGCGTGAGTGACCGTCAGCCGCACGTGTGAACGGAGGGCCCGGTGGCGGGGAAGCGCAGGGAACGACTGCCGAGGAAGCCGTACGAGGCGGAGCTGCTGCGCCTGCAGTACGAGCTGGTGAAGCTCCAGGAGTGGGTGCGCGCCGAGGGCGTGCGGCTGGTGGTCGTCTTCGAGGGGCGGGACGCGGCCGGCAAGGGCGGCGCGATCAAGCGGGTGACCGAGTACCTCAACCCCCGCATCGCCCGGGTCGCGGCACTGCCGGCGCCGACCGAGCGGCAGCGCGGCCAGTGGTACTTCCAGCGCTACGTGGAGCAGCTGCCCGCGGCCGGGGAGATCGTGCTGTTCGACCGCAGCTGGTACAACCGGGCCGGGGTGGAGAAGGTGATGGGCTTCTGCACCGCGGAGGAGCACCAGCAGTTCCTGCGCCAGTGCCCGACCTTCGAGCGGATGCTGATCGAGGCCGGGATCCTGCTGCGCAAGTACTGGTTCTCGGTCAGCGACGTGGAGCAGGAGCGGCGGTTCCGGGACCGGATGGCGGACCCGATGCGGCAGTGGAAGCTCTCCCCGATGGACATCGAGTCGATCAGCCGCTGGGAGGACTACTCCCGGGCCAAGGACGAGATGTTCGTCCACACCGACGTCCCGGAGTCGCCCTGGTACGTGGTGGAGAGCGACGACAAGCGGCGCTCCCGGATCAACATGATCTCCCACCTGCTCTCCTCGGTCCCCTACCGGGAGGTCCGCCGCCCCGAGGTCGAACTCCCGCCCCGCCCGGCCTCCCACGGCTACCGGCGCCCGCCGCGCGACCTGCAGACCTACGTCCCGGACCACGCGGCGGCCCTGGAGGGCTGAGGGCCCGCGTCAGGTGGCGGAGCCGGCTGCGGCGCCGGTGGGGCGGTCGGTGCCCCAGCGGTCGATGGCGGCGGGGAGGTCGAGCGGGCCCGGGCGGGCGTCGGAGTCGGCGGCCGGCCAGTCCTCGCGGGGGACGCGCCACATCAGCTCGAACTCGTTGCCGTCCGGGTCCTTGGCGTAGAAGGACTTGGACACCAGGTGGTCGGTGGAGCCGACCAGGGCGCCGCGTTCGGCCAGCCGCCGGCCCAGCTCGGCCAGCTCGCCGAGCGTGCCGACCTCCCAGGCCAGGTGGTACAGGCCGACCCGGCCCTGCTCGGGGCCGGGCGCGTCCGCGCCGATCGCGAACAGGCCGAGGTCGTGGTCGTTGCTGCTGCCGGCGGCGCTCAGGAAGGCCGCCCGGCCCGGCATCAGGTGGTCGAGCTCGAAGCCCAGGACCTCGCGGTAGAAGGCGACCGAGCGGTCGACGTCGCGGATCCAGAGCACTGCGTGGTTGAGTCGGCGTACGGACATGGGCGCCACCCTACGCCCCTCTGGTTCAAATTCGAACTACGGGGGTCCGGCCGACGGGCGCCCCGGGCTGTCGGAGCTCTCGCATACCCTTCAGAGGTGGAAGAACCGGACCTGTTCACCGCCGCCGCCGAGGCGCGCCAGGCCACCGAGCCCGGCCGGGCGCCGCTGGCCGTGCGGATGCGCCCGCGCACCCTGGACGAGGTGGCCGGTCAGCGCCGGCTGCTCAAGGACGGCTCGCCGCTGCGCCGGCTGGTCTCCGGCGCCAAGGGGCCCGCGGCGACCAGTTCGGTGATCCTCTGGGGGCCGCCCGGCACCGGCAAGACCACCCTCGCCCATGTGATCAGCCAAGCCGTCGAGGGCCGCTTCGTCGAACTGTCGGCGATCACCGCCGGGGTCAAGGAGGTCCGCGCGGTGATCGACGGCGCCCGCCGGGCCGTCGGCATGTCCGGCCGCGAGACGGTCCTCTTCCTGGACGAGATCCACCGCTTCTCCAAGGCCCAGCAGGACTCCCTGCTGCCCGCGGTGGAGAACCGCTGGGTCACCCTGATCGCCGCCACCACCGAGAACCCGTACTTCTCGGTGATCTCCCCGCTGATGTCCCGCTCGCTGCTGCTCACCCTGGAGTCGCTCACCGACGACGACGTACGGGCCCTGCTGCGCCGCGCGGTGGCCGACGAGCGGGGCCTGGCCGGCAGCGTCGAGCTGACCGCCGAGGCCGAGGACCACCTGGTCCGGCTGGCCGGCGGGGACGCCCGGCGGGCGCTCACCACCCTCGAGGCCGCGGCCGGCGCGGCCCTGGACAAGGGCGAGGCCGAGCTCACCCTGGCCACCACCGAGACCGCCGTCGACCAGGCCGCGGTGCGCTACGACAAGGACGGCGACCAGCACTACGACGTGGCCAGCGCGCTGATCAAGTCGATCCGCGGCAGCGACGTGGACGCCACCCTGCACTACCTGGCCCGGATGATCGAGGCCGGCGAGGACCCCCGGTTCATCGCCCGGCGGCTGATGATCTCCGCCAGCGAGGACGTCGGCCTGGCCGACCCGACGGCGCTGCCGACGGCGGTCGCGGCCGCCCAGGCGGTGGCGCTGATCGGCTTCCCCGAGGCCCGGATCATCCTGTCCCAGGCGGCCATCGCGCTGGCGTTGGCGCCCAAGTCCAACGCCGCCTACCTGGCGATCGATGCCGCCCTCGCCGACGTCCGCCAGGGCCTGGCCGGCGCGGTGCCGCCGCACCTGCGGGACGCGCACTACGGCGGCGCGGGCAAGCTCGGGCACGGCCAGGGCTACCAGTACCCGCACGACCTGCCGGAGGGCATCGCCGCCCAGCAGTACGCGCCGGACCCGGTGCACGGCAAGGAGTACTACCGCCCGACCCGGCGCGGCGGGGAGGCCCGCTACGCCGACATCGCGGAGTGGACCAGGGCGCGGCTCAAGGGCGACTGATCGCACGGTAGACTGTCCCGAAGTGCCATGTCCCGGGCACGGCGGCGGATGCGAATCCGGCCGACCGGCCGCACCAGCGGGGCACCGGCCCGTGGCCACTCCTGCGGGAGCGGCCCTTGGAGCGTCGCGCACCGGCTTTCGGTGTCGCGGGCAGCCCACCACCTCCGTGGTCGGTGGGCCTCTCGTGTGCATGCACAGATGTGCCCGGCTCCGGAGAGCGGCTGATCACCCCTCGCGGGTGGTTTTTCTCCGGGTCGCGAGGAGCGACCTCCGTCAACACCTGGTGAAGCCGTATTCGTGAAGCAAGGAAGGTTTGGTTCATGGCGAACCAGAAGCGTCCCAAGGTCAAGATCGCTCGTGCCCTTGGCATCCCGCTGACCCCGAAGTCCGTCAAGTACTTCGAGGCCCGCCCGTACCCGCCCGGCCAGCACGGCCGTGGCCGCAAGCAGAACTCTGACTACAAGGTCCGTCTGACCGAGAAGCAGCGTCTGCGCGCGCAGTACGACCTGAGCGAGAAGCAGATGGCGCGGGCGTTCGACCGTGCCAAGAAGGTCGAGGGCAAGACCGGTGAGGCGCTGATCGCCGAGCTGGAGACCCGTCTCGACGCCCTGGTCCTGCGTTCGGGCATCGCCCGCACCATCTACCAGGCCCGTCAGATGGTCGTGCACGGCCACATCGAGGTCAACGGCAGCAAGGTCAACAAGCCGTCGTTCCAGATGAAGCCGGGCTTTGTCGTGACCGTCAAGGACAAGTCCAAGGAGAAGACCCCCTTCCAGGTGGCTCGCGAGGGCGGCAACGCCGGCGAGGGCCAGACCCCGAAGTACCTCGAGGTCAACCTGAAGGCCCTGGCCTTCCGCCTGGACCGCCAGCCGCAGCGCCGCGAGATCCCCGTGATCTGCGACGAGCAGCTGGTCGTCGAGTACTACTCGCGCTGACCCGCGAGCACGTACCCCACCGAGCCCCGCAGCCTCCCGGCTGCGGGGCTCGGCCCGTTCCGGGCACCGGAACGGGCCAGGCCGGAGGACCGGAACCCGGGATCGTCAGAACGCCGGGACCGGCGACGGCCGCACCGGCCGCGGCCCGGGCAGGCCCTCCGGCCCCGGCCGCCCGCCGCGGCCCAGCGCCCGGGAGACCGCCGCGTCCAGGTCCAGCTGCCCGCCGAGCCGGAACGCCTCGTGGAACTCCTGCTCGGTCAGTCCGTCCCGGGCCCGCCGCTCGCACTCCAGGTGCGGCCCGTTGAACGACCGCGAACCGAAGAACGGCTTGCCCACCGCCTGCCAGATCTGGTGCGCCGCGCCCTGCAGCACCCGGGCCTCCACCAGGTCCCCGTCCGGGGCCTCGGTCTCCAGCAGCGCCAGCACGTCCATCGCCAGCACGATCCCCAGCAGGTCCCGGAACAGGTGGTTCAGCCGCATGCACTCCCGGGCGTGCGCCCGCGCCAGCCGCACCTCGCCCGACGACCAGCGGGCGTAGGCCAGCGCGTACAGCCCGTACGCGTACGCCCACTTCTCACCGTGCTGCTCGGCGACCTCCCGGACCTCCGAGATCCAGTGCTCGCCCTGCTCGGCGTCGCCCAGGAACAGGTACGCGATGCCCAGCTCGAACATCGCCATCAGGACGTTGCTGTTCAGCTCGCCGATGGTCTTGTAGTGCCACAGCGCCTCCTCGAACAGCTCGGCCGCCCGCTGCGGCTCGTCCCCGATCAGCGCCGCGCAGCCCTGCCGGTGGACGGCGTACGCCAGCGCCCGGTCGTCGCCGGTGGCCAGCGCCTGCTCGCGGCACTCCTCCAGGGTCGGCCGGGCCCGCGCCAGGTCGCCCTGCAGGGTGGCCATGTAGCCGGTCACCCAGAGCGCCTTGGCCCGGGCCTCGGTCGGCGCGGGGGCCAGCGCCAGCGCCCGGTCCAGCCAGTGCCGTCCCTCGCCGAGGTGCCCGGAGCCGACCCAGTAGAACCACAGCGTCCCGGCCAGCACCAGGGCCAGCTGCTCCTCGCCGGGCTCGGAGAGCGAGAACTCCAGCGCCGCCCGCAGGTTCGGATGGGCCAGCCGGGTCCGCTCGGCGGTCTCCGCCTGCCGCGGGCCGAACCACTCCACCTCGCCCCAGGACGCCACCCCCAGGTACCAGTCCCGGTGCCGGCGCAGCAGCCGGTGCTGGTCGCCGCCTGCCCGCAGCCACCGGGCGCCGTACTCGCGCAGGGTGTCCAGCAGCCGGAACCTGACCTGCTGCGGGCCCTCCTCGCGGAGCAGGACCGACTTGCCGACCAGCTCCCCGAGCAGGTCCAGCACCTCGTCCGGGTCGATCCCCTCGCCGCCGCAGACGTACTCGGCGGCGTCCAGGTCGAACGTCCCGGCGAACACCGACAGCCTGGCCCAGAGCAAACGTTCCTTCATGGAGCACAGTTCGTGGCTCCAGCCGATCGTGGTGCGCAGCGTCTGGTGCCGCGCCGGAGCCGTCCGGGAACCGCCGGTGAGCAGCCGGAACCGGTCGTCCAGCCGGAGGGTGATCTGGGCCACCGACAGCGCCCGCAGCCGCCCCGCCGCCAGCTCCACGGCCAGCGGGATGCCGTCCAGGCGGCGGCAGAGCACCGCCACCTCGGCGCGGTTGCGCTCGGTCAGCTCGAAACCCGGGAGCACCGCGGCGGCCCGGTCGGCGAACAGCGTGACCGCGTCCGGCGGGCCGCCGCCCGGCGGCGGGTCGACCGGCAGCGGGGCCAGCGGCAGCAGGTGCTCGCCGTCCGCCCCCAGCGACTGCCGGCTGGTGGCCAGCACCCGCAGGCCCGGAGCCGCCCGCAGCAGGGTGTCGACCAGCTCCGCGCACGGGCCCACCAGGTGCTCGCAGCCGTCCAGCACCAGCAGCAGCCGCTGCTCGCGCACCTGCTCGACCAGCACCTCGTGCGGCGGGCGGGCGGTGGAGTCGGTCAGCCCGAGCGCCTCGAGCACCGCGTGGCCGAGCAGCAGCGGGTCCTGGACGGCGCTCACCTCGGCGCACCGGACACCGTCCGGGAACAGGCCGGTCCGCTCGGCCAGCCGGGCCGCCCCGCGCATCGCGAACCGGGTCTTGCCGACCCCGCCGGGCCCGGTGACGGTCACCAGCCGGGCCGGGCCCATCAGCGCGGTCAGCGCGGCCAGCTCACCGCGGCGGCCGACGAAGCTGGTCACGTCGGCGAGCAGCCGGCCCGCCGGTGTACCGCCCCGCGCCGGCGTCGGCCCACTCGACAACTGCCGCCCCCTGTCCGGCCGGGCCGGACACCGGCCGGCCACCCTGGCGGCCCGCGACGCGCGGGCCCACCCGGCCCAACGAGGCGGCCCGGGCGAGGTCACGCCCGCCCTCCGCGCGACCGGCCGGGCGACCAGGCGATATCCGGTCGGGTGAAGGGGTCCGGCCGCGATAGGGTTCACCTTTGAGGAAGATCTGCAGACGTGGCGAGGCGAGGGAGCGCACCGGTGTCCGTGGGAGAGCTGGCCGGCCTGCTGGTGGCCGTGTTCTGGGCGGTCCTGGTCACACTGCTCGCGGTCGTCCTGGTACGGCTGTCGCGGGTGCTCAAGGAGGCCACCGTGCTGGTGTCCGCCGTCACCGAGCAGGCCGTGCCGCTGCTGGTCGACGCGGGCACCGCGGTGCGCAGCGCCAACGAGCAGCTCGAGCGGGTGGACGAGATCACCGCCAACGTGCAGGACGCCGCCGCCAACGCCAACGCGCTCTCCTCCACCGTCGCGGCCACCCTCGGCGGCCCGCTGGTCAAGGTCGCGGCCTTCAGCTACGGCGTCCGAAAGGCCGTCAGCCGCCAGCAGGGCACCGTCACCCTCCCGCCGCAGTCGGCCGAGCGGGAGGCGCTGGCCAGCCTGATCCGGGCCGAGGTGCGCGCGGCCACCGCGCCGCGCGGCGGCGGACTGATCTCCCGTGTCCGGCGAGCCGTGAGGGGCTGACGATGGTTCGACGGATCTTCTGGATGGCGGTCGGCGCGGGCGCCACCGTCTGGGCCATGAACAAGGCCAACGAGGCCGTGCACCGGCTCACCCCTGACAGCCTGTCGGGCACCGCGGCGCGCGGCGCCCTGCACCTGGGCGACGCCGCCAAGCGGTTCGCCCGGGACGTGCGGGCCGGCATGGCCGAGCGCGAGGAGCAGCTGCGCGGCGACCTCGGACTGGACGGCACCGCGGTCCTCGAGCCGCCGCGCCGCCGAGCGCCGCTGCGCGGCGAGCCGACGTACCGAGCTATCCCGGCGGCCCCGGGTTCCCCGGGCGCCGCCCTGCCCCCGCCTCGCACCATCCGCACCATCCCCCAAGCCATTGATTCGCCCTCCCGCCGGCTCGACGAGCTGCCGGGAAGCCCCAACCGGAAGGACCACTGATGGAGTCGGCAGAGATCCGCCGCCGCTGGCTGCGCTTCTTCGAGGAGCGCGGCCACACCGTCGTTCCGTCGGCGTCCCTGGTCGCCGACGACCCCACCCTGCTGCTGGTCAACGCCGGCATGGTGCCGTTCAAGCCGTACTTCCTCGGCGAGGTGAAGCCGCAGTTCTCGCGGGCCACCTCGGTGCAGAAGTGCGTGCGCACGCTGGACATCGAAGAGGTCGGCAAGACCACCCGGCACGGGTCGTTCTTCCAGATGTGCGGCAACTTCTCCTTCGGTGACTACTTCAAGGAAGGAGCCATCAAGTTCGCCTGGGACCTGCTCACCACGCCCGTCGCGGACGGTGGCTACGGCCTGGAGAAGGAGAAGCTCTGGATCACCGTCTACCAGGACGACGACGAGGCCGAGCAGATCTGGCGGGACGTCATCGGCGTGCCGTCCGAGCGCATCCAGCGCCTCGGCATGAAGGACAACTTCTGGTCGATGGGCGTCCCCGGCCCGTGCGGCCCGTGCTCGGAGATCAACTACGACCGCGGCCCCGCGTACGGCGAGGAGGGCGGCCCGGCCGTCAACGGCGAGCGCTACCTGGAGATCTGGAACCTGGTCTTCATGCAGTACGAGCGCGGCCACGGTGACGGCAAGGACGGTTTCGAGATCCTCGGCGACCTGCCGAGCAAGAACATCGACACCGGTCTCGGCCTCGAGCGGCTCGCCGCGATCCTGCAGGACGTCGACAACCTCTTCGAGATCGACACCAGCCGGATGATCCTCGACCGGGCGGCCGAGCTGACCGGCCACGCCTACGGCGCCGACCACAAGTCGGACGTCTCGCTGCGCGTGGTCACCGACCACTTCCGCACCGCGCTGATGCTGGTCGGCGACGGCGTCACCCCCGGCAACGAGGGCCGCGGCTACGTGCTGCGCCGCATCCTGCGCCGCGCGATCCGCAACATGCGGCTGCTGGGCGCCACCGAGCCGGTGGCCAAGGAGCTCATCGACATCTCGATCAAGGCGATGGCCCCGCAGTACCCGGAGCTGGAGGCCGACCGCAAGCGCATCGAGACGGTCGTGGTCGCCGAGGAGAACGCTTTCCTGCAGACCCTGAAGTCCGGCACCAGCCTGCTGGACGCCGCGGTCACCGAGACCAAGCAGTCCGGCGGCGCGGTGCTCTCCGGCGACCAGGCGTTCAAGCTGCACGACACCTACGGCTTCCCGATCGACCTGACCCTGGAGATGGCCGAGGAGCAGGGCCTCCAGGTCGACGAGGCCGGTTTCCGCCGCCTGATGCAGGAGCAGCGGGACCGCGCCAAGGCGGACGCCAAGAAGAAGAAGATGGGCCACGCCGACGTCGCCGCGTACCGCGAGGTCGCCGACAAGTCCGGCCCGTCCGTCTTCACCGGCTACACCACCACCGAGGGCGAGGCCACCGTGGTCGGCCTGCTGGTGAACGGCGTCCCGGCGCCGGCCGCCACCGAGGGCGACGAGGTCGAGATCATCCTCGACCGCACCCCGTTCTACGCCGAGGGCGGCGGCCAGCTCGCCGACCACGGCCGGATCCGGCTGGACTCCGGCGCGGTCGTCGAGATCCGCGACGTCCAGCAGCCGGTGCCGGGCGTGACCGTGCACTCCGGCGGGGTGCTGTTCGGCGAGGTGGTGCTCGGCGCGTCCGCGTACGCCACCATCGACACCGACCGCCGCCGCGCCGTCTCCCGGGCCCACTCGGCCACCCACCTGACCCACCAGGCGCTGCGCGACGCGCTCGGCCCGACGGCCGCCCAGGCCGGTTCGGAGAACGCGCCGGGCCGCTTCCGCTTCGACTTCGGCTCGCCCGCCGCCGTGCCCGGCAGCGTGCTGACCGACGTCGAGCAGAAGATCAACGAGGTGCTGGTCCGCGAACTCGACGTCACCGCCGAGGTCATGACGATGGATCAGGCCCGCAAGGCCGGCGCCATCGCGATGTTCGGCGAGAAGTACGGCGACTCGGTCCGGGTGGTCACCATTGGCGACTTCTCCAAGGAGCTGTGCGGTGGCACGCACGTCGGCAACACCGCCCAGCTGGGCCTGGTGAAGCTGCTCGGCGAGTCCTCGATCGGCTCCGGCGTGCGCCGGGTCGAGGCGCTGGTCGGCGTCGACGCGTACAAGTTCCTGGCCCGTGAGCACACCGTGGTCTCCCAGCTCACCGAGCTGGTCAAGGGCCGCCCGGAGGAGCTGCCGGAGAAGATCTCCGGCATGCTCGCCAAGCTCAAGGACGCCGAGAAGGAGATCGAGCGCTTCCGCGCCGAGAAGGTGCTGGCCGCCGCCGCGGGCCTGGCCGACGCGGCCGAGGACGTCCGGGGCGTCGCGCTGGTCGCCGCCCGGGTCGCCGACGGCGCCGGTGCGGACGAGCTGCGCAAGCTGGTGCTGGACGTCCGGGCCCGGCTGGGTTCGCGTCCGGCCGTGGTCGCCGCATTCACCGTGGCGAACGGCCGTCCGCTGACCGTCATCGCCACCAACGAGGACGCCCGCGCCCGCGGCGTCAAGGCCGGTGAGCTGGTCCGCACCGCCGCCAAGGCGCTCGGCGGCGGCGGTGGCGGCAAGGACGACGTCGCCCAGGGCGGCGGCACCGACCCGGCCGCCGTGGACGCGGCGATCGCCGCCGTCCGCGGCCTGGTGGCGGAGCGCAGCGCCTGATGGAGGAGCTGCCGGAGAAGGTCTTCCGCCGGGGCCGCCGGATCGCCGTCGACGTGGGCGACGCCCGGATCGGGGTCGCCTCCTGCGACCCCGACGGGCTGATCGCCACGCCGGTGGAGACGGTCCCCGCGGGGGGCCGCTCCCAGGCCCGCCTCAAGGAGATCGCCGAGGAGTACGACGCGATCGAGGTGGTGGTCGGCCTGCCCCGCTCGATGAGCGGCAAGGAGGGCCCGGCCGCGGCCAAGGTCCGGGCGTACGCCGGCCGGCTGGCCGGGCTGCTCGCGCCGGTGCCGGTGCGGCTGGTGGACGAGCGGATGACCACGGTCACCGCGAGCCAGGGCCTGCGGGCCTCCGGACGGAGCAGCAAGAAGGGCCGCTCGGTGATCGACCAGGCGGCTGCCGTGGTGATCCTGCAGAGCGCCCTTGAGACCGAACGGGTGAGCGGTCGGGCGCCCGGTGAGAGCGTCGAGCCGGTCAGCTGATCACTCTGGCCTAGCGTGCGGTGAGGGGCCCGTGCGGACGTGAGTCCGTACGGGCCCCGGCCGTTCCCGCCGACCAGAGGGCAGTCGTGTCCGATCCGTTCATCGCACCAGGTCTGACGCCCGGACTCAGCCCCGGCCACCTCGGTGCGCCGGTCCTCGAGCCGGAGCCCCGCGCCCTGCTCGGCGGCGGCGAGCAGCCGCCACCGCCGGACCCGCGCCGGCGGCACACCGGGCTGGCCTGCCTGCTCACCGCCGTCGCGCTGGTCGCGGTGGTGGCCGTGGTGATGGCGACCGTCTACGTGATGTGGCCCAAGGGCCGGCCGCCGGCCGCCGACTACACGGGCAACGGCAGCGGGACGGTCCAGGTGTCGGTGAGCCAGGGCGCCTCGCTGACCCAGATCGGGCAGACCCTGGTCAAGAACGACGTGGTGGCCAGCGCCCGGGCCTTCACCGAGGCGGCGGCCAAGAGCCCGGCCGGGAACCGGATCCAGCCCGGCACGTACACCCTGCACCACCGGATGTCCGCGGCCGCCGCGCTGAACGTCCTGCTGGACCCGGGCAACGCCAATGCGCTGACCATCCCCGAGGGCCGCCGGACCACCCAGATCTACGCGGCGGTGGACGCCCGGCTGAACCTGCCGGCCGGCACCACCGAGTCGATCGCCAAGCAGCGTGCGGGCGAGCTGGGCCTGCCGCCCGACGCGCACGGCAACCCGGAGGGCTACCTCTACCCGTCGACGTACCCGATCACCGGGGACACCACGCCGCTCGGGCTGCTCCAGGAGATGGTGAAGGAGGCCGGGAAGGCCGCCGAGGCCAACGGCGTGGTCGGGGTCGAGGGCCAGTCCGCGTACCAGATGATGATCGTCGCGAGCCTGGCCGAGGCGGAGGCGGACAACCCCGACGACATGGCCAAGGTGGCCCGGGTCATCTACAACCGGCTGGCCAAGGGGATGCCGCTGCAGCTGGACTCCACCATCAACTACGCGCTCGGCCGCTCCACCCTCACCACCACGGCCACCGACACCAAACTGGACTCGCCCTACAACACCTACCTGCACAAGGGCCTGCCGCCCGGTCCGATCGGCAACCCCGGCCGGGACGGCCTGCACGCCGCCACCCACCCCGCGGAGGGGGACTGGATCTTCTTCGTCACCGTCAGCCCCGGGGACACCAGGTTCACCGACAGCCCCGAGCAGCACCAGAAGAACGTCGACGAGTTCAACGCCTACAGCGCCGAGCACCCCGCCTCACCTGCACCGGCCTCACCGTGAGGACCGACCGGACCGGCCGGGACCCGCCCTGCGGTACGGTAACGTCTCCCATCGGGCGTGTCCCTAGCACGCCGGTTCGAGACGTCTGCGGTCCGCCACGGGCGCAGGAACGCGTTAAGGGGATCGATGACTGATCTGGGTGGGGGCTACCGCCCCCAGGGCGACCAGCCGTGGTACCCGGGGTCCCCGGGTACAGGCGGACAGCAGCCCCGGCCCGGCGGGCAGCCGGACGCCTGGCAGCAGCAGAACCCGCAGGGCGTTCCGTACGGCCAGCAGCAGGGGTACCCGCAGCAGCAGGGCTATCCCCAGCAGCAGGGCTACCCGCAGGGCGGCTACCCGCAGCAGCAGGGGTACCCCCAGCAACAGCAGCCGCAGCAGCAGGGCTGGCCCCAGCAGGGCGGCCAGTACGGGCAGCAGCAGGGGCAGCAACAGGGTTACCAGCAGCCGCAGTACGGCCAGCCGCAGTCCGGGTCCGGCTACCAGCAGCAGCAGCCGTACCAGCAGCAGATCCCGCAGCAGCAACAGCCGCCGCAGCAGCACGTTCAGCAGCAGCAGCAGCAGCAACAGCAGCAACAACAACAGCAGCAGCAGCAGGCGCGGCAGCAGCCGCCGCGGCAGGCGCGGCCGCCGCAGCCCGCCGGCCCCGGCCCCGGGCCCGACGGCATCGACTGGGAGGCCGAGGCCGCCGCACTGGACGGCCCGCAGGCCGAACCGGAGTTCGACGACTGGGTCGACCCCGCCGCCGAGGACGAGTACCTCGACGAGCACGGCGAGGAGGCTCCGGCCGAGGACGAGTCCTTCTTCGGCAGCGCCGAGCAGGACACCTCCCGGGACGCCGAGCGCAAGCGCAAGGAGAAGGGCAAGAAGGCCGGCCGCCGCAACCGCGGCGCCTGCCTGGTGGTCGCGCTGGTGCTGATGGGCGGCGTCGTCGGCGCCGGCTGGTGGGGCTACGGCTTCTACCAGAGCCACTTCGGCCCGCCGCCGGACTACCAGGGCGACGGCGCCGGCTCGGTCACCATCGAGATCAAGCCGGGCAGCGGCGTCGCGATGGGCCAGGCGCTCAAGGAGGCCGACGTGGTGAAGAGCGTCGAGGCCTTCACCGCCGCCTTCCAGAAGAACCCCAAGGCGGGCACCATCCAGCCGGGCTTCTTCACCATGAAGCACCAGATGTCCGGCGAGGCCGCGGTGAAGTTCCTGGTCGACTCGGCCGGCGGCAACGTGCTGGTGGTCCCCGAGGGGCTGCCCGCCGCCGAGGTCTACACCGCGATCGACACCAAGCTCAAGGTCGAGAAGGGCACCACGGCCGCCGCCGCCAAGGCGCAGGTGGCCAACCTCGGCCTGCCGCCGTACGCGCAGGGCAACATCGAGGGCTTCCTCTACCCGACCCGCTACTCGATCGCCGACGGCATGAAGCCCGAGGACGTGCTCAAGCAGATGGTGACCAACGCCGTCCAGCACTACCAGGACCTCAAGCTCGACGAGAACGCGCAGAAGGTCGGCCTGAAGAACGCCTACGAGGTGATCACCGAGGCCAGCATCCTGCAGCGCGAGGGCAACAACGACGCGGACTTCGGCAAGATGGCCCGGGTCATCTACAACCGCCTCAACACCAACGCCACCCAGCACAAGCTCGGTATGGACACCACGCTCCAGTACTCGCTCGGCCGCACCAAGCTGACCGAGAAGGAGATCAACGACGGGTCCAACAAGTTCAACACCTACGTCAACCCGGGCCTGCCGCCGACCCCGATCTCCAACCCGGGCGACGAGGCGATCAAGGCCGTGCTCAACCCGACGCCGGGCGACTGGGTCTTCTTCATCGCGATGTCCAAGACCGAGACCCGCTTCGCGACCACCGGCGCCGAGCACGCCAAGAACGTCGAGGAGTACTGCACGGCGCACGGCCAGGCCTTCGACAAGCAGGGCAACTTCTGCAAGTGACCGAGCCGACCGAGGAACCGCAGCCGCTGCTCCAGGCGCAGCAGGTGGACGTCGTCCGCGACGGCCGCTACCTGCTGCGCCAGGTCTCGCTGACCGTCCGGCCGGGCGAGCACTGGGCCGTGCTGGGCGCCAACGGCGCCGGCAAGACCACGCTGCTCGCCCTTCTCGGAGCCCTCTCCCACCCCACCCGGGGGCAGGTGCGGGTGCTGGGCCGGCAGCTCGGCCGGGTGGACCTGCGGGAGCTGCGTTCGTACCTCGGGCACGTCAATCCGCGGCACCCGCTGCGCTCGCCGCTGACCGTCCGGCAGGTGGTGCTCACCGGCATCACCAACAGCGTGGAGCTGTACCCGCGGTGGCAGCCCACCGCCGACCAGGCCGCGCACGCCGAGTCGCTGATCGCCACCCTGGGGATCGCCCACCGCGCCGAGGCGCCGTGGACCACGCTCTCCCAGGGCGAGCGCGGCCGGGCGCTGATCGCCCGCGCGCTGATGCCCGCACCCCGCCTGCTGCTGCTCGACGAACCGGCCACCGGCCTCGACCTGACCGCCCGCGAGCAGCTCCTGGACAGCCTGGACGACCTGCGGCTGCGCCACCCGGAGCTGGCCAGCGTGCTGGTCACCCACCACCTGGAGGAGCTGCCCGCCAGCACCACCCACGCGCTGCTGCTGCGCGACGGCGAGTCGGTGGCGGCCGGTCCGGTCGACCAGGTGCTGACCACCGAGCTGGTCAGCGCGTGCTTCCGGCACCCGATCCGGATCACCCGCAGTGAGGGCCGCTGGGCGGCCCGGGCCGCCGCCAAGTCCCCCGCCCGCTGAGACCCCGCCGGTGCCGGCAGCGGCGCCCGGGGTCGGTACCGCCGTCGCCGGTCCCGGCCCGCCGGTGCGACGGCGGTGATCTAGGGTGGCGGTCATCCAGAGGGAAAGGTGACCAGCTCCGTGACGACGCACCACCGGGCCGCCGTACTCGGCTCGCCCATCGCGCACTCGCTCTCCCCGGTGCTGCACCGGGCGGGGTACGCCGCGCTGGGCCTGGCCGACGGCTGGCACTACGACCGCTTCGAGCTGGACGAGGCCGCGCTGCCCGCGTTCGTGGCCGGGCTCGGCCCGGAGTGGGCCGGGCTGTCGCTGACCATGCCGCTGAAGCGGGCGGTCATCCCGCTGCTGGACGAGGTGAGCGCGGCGGCGGTGCAGGTCGACGCGGTGAACACCGTGGTGTTCGGCCCGGACCGGCGTCTGCACGGGCACAACACCGACATCCCCGGCCTGGTGAACGCGCTGGCCGAGCGCGGCATCGACCAGGTCGGCTCGGCGGCGGTGCTGGGCGCGGGGGCGACCGCCTCCTCCGCGCTGGCGGCGCTGGCCCTGATCTGCGACGGCCCGGTGACGGCGTACGTCCGCAGCCCCGAGCGGGCGGCCGAGATGCGGGCGCTCGGCGAGCGGCTCGGGCTCGACCTGCGGACCGCCGACTGGGCGCGGGCCGCCGAGGCGCTGGAGACCCCGCTGACCATCTCGACCACGCCGGCCGGGGCCACCGACCAGGTCGCGGCGGCGGTCCCGGCGCGGCCGGGCGCCCTGTTCGACGTGCTGTACCACCCGTGGCCGACCCCGCTGGCGGCGGCCTGCGCGCAGCGCGGGGCCACCGTGCTGGGCGGTCTCGACCTGCTGGTGCACCAGGCGGTGCTGCAGTTCGAGCTGTTCACCAAGGTGGCGGCTGGCCCGCTGGCCGCGATGCGGGCGGCCGGCGAGGCCGAGCTGGCTCGCTAGTGCCGGCCGCGGCACCGGCCCGGGCGGGCCGCTGATCCCGCAGGTCAGCGGGGGTGCCGGCGGCCGAGGAGCGGACGTGCGGTGTCCGGAACCCGGACCGTGCGCCCGGTCGGCCGCCGGACGTGAAAAGATCGGAGACGGACGGCGGACCCGGTTCCTCGGGGCCCGCCCAAGACGCCCGGCCCGGCCCGCAGCTGCGGTCCGGGCCGCTGACGAAGGAGCTCCGTTGGGTAGGTTGCGCTGGCTGACGGCGGGGGAGTCGCACGGTCCCGCTCTGGTCGCGACGCTGGAGGGCCTGCCGGCCGGTGTGCCGGTCACCACCGAGCTGGTGGCCGACGCGCTGGCCCGCCGCCGGCTGGGGTACGGCCGTGGCGCGCGGATGAAGTTCGAGCAGGACGAGGTCACCTTCCTCGGCGGCGTCCGGCACGGCCTCACCATGGGCAGCCCGGTGGCGGTCATGGTCGGCAACACCGAGTGGCCCAAGTGGGAGCAGGTGATGTCGGCCGACCCGGTGGACCCGGAGATCCTGGCCAACCTGGCCCGCAACGAGCCGCTCACCCGCCCCCGCCCGGGCCACGCCGACCTGGCCGGCATGCAGAAGTACTCGATCGAGGAGGCCCGCCCGATCCTGGAGCGCGCCTCCGCCCGCGAGACCGCCGCCCGGGTCGCGCTCGGCGCCGTCGCCCGCTCCTACCTCAAGGAGACCTGCGGCATCGAGATCGTCTCGCACGTGGTGGAGCTGGCCGCCGCCAAGGCCCCGGCCGGCGTCTACCCGCTGCCCTCCGACGAGGCCCGGCTCGACGCGGACCCGGTGCGCTGCCTGGACCCGGAGGCCTCCGAGCGGATGGTCGCCGAGATCGACCAGGCCCACAAGGACGGCGACACCCTCGGCGGTGTGGTCGAGGTGCTGGCGTACGGCGTGCCGGTGGGCCTCGGCTCGCACGTGCACTGGGACCGCCGGCTGGACGCCCGGCTGGCCGCCGCGCTGATGGGCATCCAGGCGATCAAGGGCGTCGAGGTCGGCGACGGCTTCGACCTGGCCCGGGTGCCGGGCTCGCAGGCGCACGACGAGATCGTTCCCACCCCGGACGGCGTCCGCCGCACCTCGGGCCGCTCGGGCGGTACCGAGGGCGGTCTGTCCACCGGTGAGCTGCTGCGGGTGCGGGCCGCGATGAAGCCGATCGCGACCGTGCCGCGGGCGCTACAGACCCTGGACGTGCGCACCGGCGAGCCCGCCAAGGCGCACCACCAGCGCTCGGACGTCTGCGCGGTGCCGGCCGCCGGGATCGTCGCCGAGGCGATGGTGGCGCTGGTGCTGGCGGACGCGGTGGCGGAGAAGTTCGGCGGCGACAACGTCTCCGAGACCCGCCGCAACGTGCAGGGCTACCTCGACAACCTGATCGTCCGATGACCGCACCGGTGGTCGTGCTGGTCGGCCCCCCGGGGGCCGGCAAGTCCACGGTCGGGCGGCTGCTGGCCGCCCGGCTCGGCGTGGGCTTCCGGGACACCGACGCCGACATCGAGCAGGCGGCGGGCAAGCCGATCCCCGAGATCTTCGTGGACGAGGGCGAGCCGCACTTCCGGGAGCTGGAGGCGGCCGCCGTCGCGGCCGCCGTCCGCGACCACGACGGGGTGCTCGCGCTCGGCGGCGGCGCGGTGATGGCCGAGGCCACCCGGGCCGAACTGGCCGGGCTGCCGGTGGTCTTCCTCGACGTCGCGCTCGGGGACGCCGTCAAGCGGGTCGGCCTGGACGCCCCGCGCCCGCTGCTCGCGATCAACCCGCGGGCCCGCTGGCGGGAGCTGATGGACCTGCGCCGCCCGGTCTACCTGGCGGTCTCCACCGCGGTGGTGGACACCGAGGGCCGCACGCCCGAGCAGGCCGCCGACGCCGTACTGGAAGCACTGGAGCTGAAGACCCCATGACTGACACCGTCACGATCCGCGTCGGCGGCAGCGCCGGCCACGACCCGTACGACGTGCTGATCGGGCATCAGCTGCTCGGCGAGCTGGCGCCGCTGATCGGCAACCGGGCCAAGCGGGTGGCGATCATCCACCCGGAGGCGCTGGAGGCCACCGGCGAGGCGATCCGCGAGGACCTGGCCGCGGAGGGCTACGAGGCCATCGCGCTGCAGGTGCCCAACGCCGAGGAGGCCAAGAGCGCCGAGGTCGCCGCGTACTGCTGGTCGGTGCTCGGCCAGACCGGCTTCACCCGCAGCGATGTGATCGTCGGCCTGGGCGGCGGTGCCACCACCGACCTGGCGGGCTTCGTCGCGGCGAGCTGGCTGCGCGGGGTGCGCTGGATCGCCATGCCGACCACGCTGCTCGGCATGGTGGACGCGGCGGTCGGCGGCAAGACCGGCATCAACATCGCCGAGGGCAAGAACATGGTCGGCGCCTTCCACCCGCCCGCGGGTGTGCTGGCCGACCTCGGCACCCTGGAGACCGTGCCCCGGCACGACTACGTCTCCGGGCTGGCCGAGGTGATCAAGTGCGGGTTCATCGCCGACCCGGAGATCCTCGACCTGATCGAGGCCGACCCGCAGGGCGCCACCACCCCGCAGGGCCCGCACACCGTGGAGCTGATCCGCCGGGCCATCCAGGTCAAGGCCGACGTGGTCTCCGGCGACCTCAAGGAGGCCGGGCGCCGCGAGATCCTCAACTACGGCCACACCCTGGGCCACGCCATCGAGCGCAACGAGCGCTACAAGTGGCGGCACGGCGCGGCGATCTCGATCGGCATGGTGTTCGCCGCCGAACTCGGCCGGCTCGCGGGCCGGCTCGACGACGAGACCGCCGACCGCCACAGGGCGGTGCTCGGCTCGGTCGGCCTGCCGCTGACCTACCGCGGTGACGCCTGGCCCAAGCTGCTGGACGCCATGAAGATCGACAAGAAGTCCCGCGGCGACCTGCTGCGCTTCGTCGTGCTGGACGGCCTCGGCAAGACCTCGATCCTGGAGGGCCCCGACCCGACGCTGCTGGTCGGCGCGTACGGGGAGGTGTCGGCGTGAGCCGGGTGCTGGTGCTCAACGGTCCCAACCTCGGCCGCCTCGGCAGCCGGGAGCCGGACGTCTACGGCGCCACCTCCTACGCCGGGCTGGTCGAGCGCTGCACCGCGCTCGGCAAGGAGCTCGGCTTCGAGGTGGAGGTCAAGGAGACCAACTCCGAGCAGCAGATGGTCGAGTGGCTGCACTGGGCGGCCGACCGGCAGACCCCGGTGGTGATCAACCCGGGCGCGTTCACGCACTACTCGTACGCGATGCGGGACGCCGCCGCGCAGCGGACCGCGCCGCTCATCGAGGTGCACATCTCCAACCCGTACGCGCGGGAGGAGTTCCGGCACAACTCGGTCATCGCGGCGGTCGCCTCCGGCACCATCGCGGGCTTCGGGCTGGGTTCGTACGAACTGGCCCTGCGCGCCCTCGCGGAGCAGCTCACCACGCGCTGACGTGCGATCATCGGCCCGGCCGCGGACTATGTCCGCCGCCGGGCCGACGTGTAGTGTCCCCGTCGGGAGGTGACCGTGACGCAGTACGCAGGGGGAGGACCAGTGCCTCCGCGACCGCTGGCGCCGCCGTACCCGGCCCCGCAGGGCGGCCACCAGCCGCCGCCGTACACCCCGGCCCGGCCGCCGCACCCGGGCGGGCCGCCGCCCGCCGCCGCGCCGCCGCAGCCGACCGGCCACTTCGTGCTGCCGACCGGAGCGCCCGTGCAGCTTCCCGCCCACCCGCCGCAGCACCTGCCCACCGGGCCGCTCGCGGTGCTGCTGATCGGCCCGGCCGGCGCGGGCAAGACCACCGTCGCCCGGCACTGGGCGGAGCGCCGGCCGACCGCGACCGCGCACATCAGCCTGGACGACGTCCGGGAGTGGGTGCAGGCCGGGTTCGCCAACCCGCAGTCGGGCTGGAACACCGCCTCCGAGGCGCAGTACCGGCTGGCCCGCCGCACCTGCGGCTTCGCCTGCCGCAACTACCTGGCCAACGGCATCTCCTGCATCATCGACGACGCCGTCTTCCCGGACCGCCCGGCGATCGGGCTCGGCGGCTGGAAGCGGCACATCGGCCCGGGGATGATCCCGGTGGTGCTGCTGCCGGGCCTTGACTCGGTGCTCGCCCGCAACGCCCGGCGCAGCGGCAACCGGCGGCTCAGCGACGAGGAGGTCGCCCGGATCCACGGGCGGATGGCCGGCTGGCGCACCTCCGGCCTGCCGATCATCGACAACTCCCAGCTGGACGTGGCCGCCACGGCCGCCGCGCTGGACCACGCGATCCTGTCCCGGCTGACGGGCCGGCCCGCGGGCTGAGCCGCCCGGTTCCTCGGTCCGGCGCTCCGGCCCGGTTCCCCGGCCCGGTTCCCCGGTCCGGCGGCGGTGTCGTACCCCGCTGCGAGAATGGACGGGTCGCAACGGATCTGCCGAGGAGCTGACGCCCGTGCCCGAGGGCCACATCATCCACCGCCTGGCCACCGAGAACTTCCGGGTCTTCGGGGAGCGGCCGGTGCGCGTCTCCAGCCCGCAGGGCCGGTTCGCCGAGGGGGCGGCGCTGCTGGACAGCCGCCGGCTGGACGAGGCCGAGGCGCACGGCAAGCACCTCTTCCTCGGGTTCGGCGAGGCGTGGCTGCACATCCACCTGGGCCTGTACGGCGGCTTCACCTTCGGCGAGGGTCCGGCGCCCGAGCCGGTCGGCCTGGTCCGGCTGCGGATGGAGTCCGACCGGGCGTACGCCGACCTGCGCGGCCCCAACACCTGCGAGCTGCTGACCCCGGCGGAGAAGGCCGCGGTGCACCGCCGGCTCGGCCCGGACCCGCTGCGCGCGGGCGCGGACCCGGCGCCCGCCTGGCAGCGGATCTCCCGCAGCTCCACCACGGTGGCCGCGCTGCTGATGGACCAGAAGGTGCTGGCGGGCGTGGGGAACGTCTACCGCGCCGAGGTGCTGTTCCGGCTCGGCATCAGCCCGCACCGGGCCGGCCGGGACCTGTCCAGGGCGGAGTGGGACGCGATCTGGGCGGACCTGGTGGGCCTGATGCACGAGGGCGCGGGGATCGGCCGGATCGACACCGTCCGTCCGGAGCACACCCCCGAGGCGATGGGCCGCCCGCCGCGGGTGGACGACCACGGCGGCGAGGTCTACGTCTACCGCCGCACCGACCAGCCGTGCCTGGTCTGCGGGACGCCGGTGCGCACCGAGGAGCACGCGGCCCGCAACCTCTTCTGGTGCCCGGCCTGCCAGCAGCGCTGACGGCCGCGCGGCGCCGGCCGGCCGGGCCCGCCCGGAGGCGGGCCCGGCGGGCGGGGCCTACCGGAAGGTCTCCGGCCGGGCCGCGGTGCCGCCCGCGCCGCCGCTCAGGGCGGGCAGCGCGGCGCCCTCGTGCGGTACGGCCTGCGGGAGCGGGCCGGTGCCGCCGGTGAGCGGCAGCCGCAGCGAGGAACGTGCCAGGTCGAGCGTGAGGGTCGGCCGGGTGGACGGCGGGTCGATCAGCCCGTGGTCGGTGCCGGCCACGATCAGGGCGAGCCGATGGCCGGCGGGCACCACGTGGTCGGTGCCGGCCAGGTCGAAGGTGATCGGGTACGCGGTGCCCGGGGTGAGCGTGAGGGACCGGTCGAGCCCCGCGTAGTGGCCGAGGTCGGCCCAGCCCCGGCTGAAGACCGTGGCGCCGACCTGGGCGGTGTCGGCGGCGGTGTCCAAGAAGCAGGCGCTGTCGCCCGCGGTGCTGTCACCCCAGCAGGAGCGGGTGCCGAGGGTGGTGATGCCTTCGCCCGCGGCCTGGTAGTCGCGGATCGTGGCCGGGCCGAGGTCGACCAGCACCGCGCTCAGCCGGGCGCTGCGGGTGGACGGTTCGGCCGTCAGGGTGATCGAGCCGCCGCCGGAGATCCGCAGCGGCTGGGTGAGCGCGCCGGTGGCGAAGACGGTCTTGTCCGGGGTGGTGCGGTCGGCGTCGGCGGCCCAGGCGTTCTCGTCGCGCGCCGGGTCGTCGGTGAAGGCCGCGGTACCGCTGCCCTGGGCGGTGGTGAGGGTGCCCGGGCGGAGGCCGAGGGTGGTGGTCACGGTGCCCGGCGCGGGCCAGCTCTGGTCCTGGGTCCACTGGTCGGGGGCGCGCTCGAGGTCGGCGACCGGCCCGTTCTGGACGCCGTTGGCGACGCCCAGCAGGTAGTGGTCGAACCAGGCGTGCAGGGTGTCCACCCACGCTGCCCGGCGGAAGTCGAACGGGTCGACGTGGCCGGTCTGGGAGAGCCAGATCTTGCGCTCCACCCCGTTCTGCGCCAGCGCCGACCACCACTGGGAGAAGTTGATGTCCCGGACGTTCAGGTCCTGCAGACCGTGCACCAGGAAGACGCTGGCGCGCACCTTGGCGGCGGAGGCGACGTAGTCGCGCTGCTGCCACAGCGGGGTCCAATTGCCGTTGGCGGGGGAGCCGGCGGCGAGCTGCTTCTGCACGGTCGAGCAGCGCCCGACGGTGGCCCGGCTCTCCACCGCGGCGGACAGGTCGGCCGGGGTGCCGCTGTAGAGCGGGGCGCCGTCGGAGCGGTAGTAGTCGTACCAGGAGCTGATCGCGGAGATCGGCACCACGGTCCGCAGGCCCGGTACGCCGGTCGCGGCCACGCCGTTGGCGATGGTGCCGTCCCAGGACTTCCCGATCATGCCGACCGAGCCGTCGGTCCAGCCCGCCTTGACGGTGCCGGTGCCGGTCCGGGAGGTGTAGCCGGCGGCGCGGCCGTTCAGCCAGTCGACCACCGCCTTGGCGGAGGTGATGTCGGAGGGGCCGCCGACGTCGACGCAGCCGTCCGAGCGGTTGGTGCCGGCCAGGTCGACCAGGACCACGGCGTAGCCGCGCGGGACGAAGTAGTTGTCGTAGAAGAGCGGGAACTGCACCGGCCCGCCCTGCGCGTCGTAGGTCTTCAGCTGGCTCTCGTTGCCGCGCCCGCAGCAGGAGTAGTACGGGCTGGCGTCCATGATGACCGGGACCTTGAGGCCGGCCGCGGCCGGTTCGCGCGGGCGGACGATGTCGGCGGCGACCCGGTCGGTGCGGCCGTTGCCGTCACCGTCGAGTCCGGTGTCGACCCAGACGGTCTCCCGGACGGCGTCGGCGTAGGAGTAGACGGGCTGGCTGGCACCGCTGCGGACGGTGCCGACGGTGCTCGCGTGCGCGGCGGCCGGGCCCAGCGCGGCGGCGGCGAGGAGGGCGAGCAGGGCGGTGAGGAGGGCGGACAGGCGCTTTCGGCTGGTTGTCACAGGTTTTGACGGTAGTCGTGGACCAGGCTGCGCCAGAAGCCTTTTGACGTGTCGTCGACAAGATTTTACGAGCGATGGAGGCGGGGGTGCGCCCTCTTGACCCGGCCATGCCATGGCCTGGAGGATGCCTCGACCGTCAGGCAGCGAGGAGAGGCACCCCGATGGCCGTTCGTCCCCTGTTCCGGCGCGCGGCACGGCTGCTGGCCGCCGTGCTCGCGCTCGCCGCCACCCTGCTGGCGGCCGGCCCGGCCAGTGCCGACTTCGGCACCGACTACCACGACCCGTTCAGCGTCGCCAAGCCGCTGACCAGGCCGGACACCCGCTCCTGCACGGTGGAGACGATGCACGACCAGCCGTTCAGCAACGGCTACGGCAACCCGCCGGACACCCCGTACACCGTCACCCTCACCCCGCCCGCGGCCTGCCGGGGCCCCTGGTCCGCCGTGGTGCTCGACCTGCACGGGCGGGTGGCCGGGCGGCAGTTCGACCGGCTGTTCACGGTGCGGATCGGCGGGGTGCAGGTGCTGCTCTCCTCCACCCCGGAACCCTCCGCCGACGGCATCGAGTGGAGCGTGGAGCGCGACCTCACCCGCTACGCGCCGCTCCTCGACCGCCCGCAGCCCTTCGCCCTCGACCTCGCCAACGTCACGGATGCCACCTACACCGGCGTCTTCCGGATCACCGCGAGCCTCACCTTCTACACCGCCTCCCCCCGGCACCCGGCCGCCACCACCGCCGACCGGGTGCTCACCACCGGCCCGTTCGGCCTCACCGGCGCCGCGCCGTCCGCCGCCGTGCCGCTGGTCTTCCCGCAGAACCTGGAACGCCTCACCGCCGAGGTGTACACCCGCGGCGGCGGCGCCTGCGAGGAGTTCGCCTACGCCTCCGCGCCCGACGCGTACGTCAGCGCCAACCCCGGCCTCGGCCTGTGCGGGAAGGGCCCGTTCCGGGAGCTGCGGCTGTCGGTGGACGGCCGCAGCGCGGGCGCGGTCTGGCCGTACCCCGTGATCTACACCGGCGGCTGGGACCCGCTGCTGTGGCGGCCCACCCCCGGCATCGCCGCCTTCGACCTGCCCGCCTACCGGCTCGACCTGACCCCGTACGTCGGACTGCTGCTCGACGGCCGCCCGCACAGCATCGGCATCGCCGTCAACGCGGCCGAGAGCCAGAGCAACGACCTGTGGACCGGCCAGGTCAACCTGTTCGCCACCGTCGACCACGGCCGGGCCCGCACCGAGGGGCGGCTCACCGACCACCGGGTCGCCCCCGAGGCCGCCGTCACCACCACCCTCACCGACCAGGGCGGCGGCAGCGGCCACTGGACGGTCACCGCCACCCGGCACGACACGGCCACCGGCTGGGTGCAGACCTCCCACGGCCGGGTCAGCACCGAGGTCCGGGACGACCTGGCCTTCACCTCCGACCAGCAACTCGCCTCCGGCGGGAACGACTTGACCCTGCGCAACCGGACCGACCTGACCCGCGCCGTCACCACCCGGGCCGGCCTCGGACCCGCCCTCACCCGCACCGCCCACGAGAGCGACCCGCTGGACGTCGGCTACCACTACGCCCGGGACGCGGCCGGCAACACCGACCAGCGGACCGCCATGACGCTCGGCCGCCACCAGGAGGACAGCCTGCGCCTCGGCCCGCTCACCCTGGCCCGCAGTACCGTCGACCACACCTACGCCCCCACCGCCCACCGGCACGACGGCGACACCACCGTCCGCACCGCCGAGGCGACCGAGGACTACCGCTCCACCGGGCCCGACGGCCCCTACCACCGCAGCGCCACCACCCGGGACGGGTGGCCGGTGCCCTGAAGTCGCCGGGCGAGGACCGGGCCCGCGGGGCGCACGCCCCGAAGCCGCCGTACACAGCCCGGGCCCGCGGTGCGGGGCCGGCCCGTCGCCCCGGGCCGGCCCCGCACCTGCGGTCAGCCCCGGGGAAGGACCAGGGACTGGACCTCCGGCAGGTGACGCCAGTCGCTGGAGACCACGGAGGCGTGGGCGGCGGCGAGCTGGACGGCCCGGGCGCGTGCCTGATCGGCGGTCGGGTCGGTGCCGCTGATCGCCGGGGCGACGTTCTGGGCGTCCGTCATCACCACCAGGTAGTGGCGGCTGTCGTACCAGGAGGTGTCGATCCCGTTCAGGTAGGCGGCCGCGTCGCCGTCGAACAGGACGAACCACGGCCGGATCGCGCTCTCGTAGCGGGTGCGCGGGTCGGCCGCCGCCGCGCCGTGCACGGCCGGGAAGATCTGCGCCTGCCCGAGCTTTCCGGCGGCCGCGAGGTCGCGCAGGTAGCGGCCGTACTCGACGTCGGTGTGCAGGGTGTCGAAGGGGTTGCTCTCCTCGACGGTACCGGGGATCACCTCGACCATCGCCCGGCCGGCCAGCGCGGCCCGGCTCGGCCAGTTCCCGGCCCGCGCCGCGTCGTCGAGGGTCGGGTACGAGCCGCCGCCGGGCTTCGCCAGCAGGTCGGCGGGCCGGTAGGCGGCGGCGCCCAGGTGGGCGGCTATCAGGGCGTCCAGCTCCTTGGGGCCCATGCCGCGGTTGGCGGCGAAACCGCCCTTGAGCTCCAGCTTGACCACCAGCGGGCCGGCGGTGGGGTGGGCGGCGAGCCAGACCCGGATGTCGTCGAAGCAGGACTCCAGGTTCTTGTTGGCGCCGCCGCTGTAGAGCTGGGCGGCGGAGCTCGCGTTGACGCAGTTGTTGCTGTTGCCGAGCGGGTTGGAGTGGCTGACCTTCCACTCCTTGGTGATGGTGTCCGTCCAGGCGTCCAGCTCGATCATGCCGGTGCCGGTGTCGAGCGCCTGGGCCAGGTACGAGAAGGCCGCCGGGTCATAGGTGTTGTGCAGGCCGACGGTGGTGGCGGAGCCGAACGGGAGGTCGCCGGTGCCGGCGGCCGACGCCTGCTGGGCGGGGATCAGGGCGGCGGCCGACAGTGCCAGCACGGCGGCGGCGAGGGTGCGACGGACGGTCAAGGTTCCTCCTGGGCGGGGGGTGCCGGGGTTCGGGTGGGACCAGCGTCGACCATTCGAGCGCACGGAAGGTGACATGGCAAGGAACTGGCGGATGCTTCGGGGTGAGCGTCCGCCGCCGTCCGGATCCCGCGGCCGCCGGAGGCTGCTGCGATCGGCGGCAGGCGTCGGAGCGGGCGGACCGCAGGTGCCGGATTGAGTCAACCAGTGGTCTGGACCACGGCCCTGACGGAGGGCTAGTGTTCCTGCTCGGGCGCCACGTCGAAGCGGCGGACTCCGTGCCCGATCCTGCTGCCGGCCAATCCGACGGGACCCGTCTGTGATCGACATCGTGGTGGTGCTCCGGGCCGAGGACGCGGTCCTCGACTTCCTCTCCGTGCTCGCCGATCCCGGCAGGGCGCAGACCGAGGTGGTCGTCGCCGGATCCGGCACGGTACTCACCCTCCCCGCCGGTGCCCCGATCGCCGAACGCCTGTCCCTGCTGGGCCCGTTGGTCCGCCCGGCCGGTCCCGCCGACGAGCCGTCCGGGCCCGGACCGGACGCCGCCGCCCTGATCGCCCGGGCCGGGGCCGGCCGTCCCGCCCGGATCTGGACCCACTCCCCGGCCGACAACCGCCGCAGCCGCGGCACCCTCGGCCGGTCGGCCGCCCGGGCGGCGGCGCGCGCCGCACTGCCGGTACGGCACGCCGTGGGCTACTCGCCGTACCTGCAGTTCGTCAGCGACCTCGACCACCCGCTGGGCCGCCGACTCGTTTCGGCCAAGCTGGAGTTCGTCAACCGCTGGTGCGCCCACCTGCTGGCCGGCGACCACCCGCAGCACATGCTCCACACCGCCCGGGTCCCGTCCGCCGAGCGCTTCTTCGAGGCGGACGAGGACGAACGCGACCGGCTGTTCGCCCTGCTCGCCAGCCTCGACGACGAAGCCGCCTCGGTCGCCGACCCCTGGGAGTTCGACTCCTCCCGGTACGAGGCCGACCGGCTCGACGCCACCGCCGCCTGGATCGCCCGCCACTGCCCGCCGCAGTCCGGGCAACTGGTCGAAGTGGGAGCCTGCGAAGGGGCGTTGACCCGGCGACTGGCCGCCGCCGGGCACCAGGTGCTGGCCACCGAGCCCAACCCGCGGTTCCGCGTCCGCCTCGCCGCCGCACTCGCCGGGACCCCCGCGGTCCGGATCGGCGACGCCGACCTCGCCGCACTGACCGGACCGGACGCCCCGGCCTCCCCGGCCCACCTGCTGATCGAGATGCTCTACTACGGCCAGGACCTCGACCTGATCGACCGGCTGCCGACCGAACGGGTCCTGGTGGCCCTGGAACCCGCGACGCTGGACGCCCGGCTGCGCCCGTGGCTGGCGGGCTCGCGGAACTGGCGGCCCGCCGAGGAGACCGAACTGGTCGGCCCCCGGCTCGAGCCGGTCTGCGGCGGCCGGGCCTACCTCAGCAAGCGCGGCAGTACGGGCGTCCTGCTGCGCCGGACCCGGGGCTGACCCCGGGCTGACCCCGGGGCCCGGCGGTCCGTTCCCGTTCCCCCTGGCCGTTCCCCGTACCCCACCGCTCCGACCGCCGCCGGTCGCCCTGACCACACCGACCCGACAGGTCCCAGGAAGGCACCGCACCGCCATGCCCCACCGCACCGCCACCGCCCTCGCGGCGCTCGTCAACTCCTGCCTGCTGCCCGCGTACGCCGGCCGCACGCCCGCCGACTGGATCCTGCGGGCCGCCGACGAGGGCCTGGCCGGCGTAGCCCTGTTCGGCACCAACCTGCTCGACGCCCGGGGCCCGCTGCGCGAGGACATCACCGACCGGCTCCGCGCGGTCCGCCCCGACCTCCTGATCGCCCTGGACGAGGAGGGCGGGGACGTGACCCGCCTCGACTACCTCACCGGCAGCGCCTACCCCGGAAACCACGCGCTCGGCACCGTCGACGACCCCGAACTGACCACCCGGGTCGCCGCCGCCATCGCCGCCGACCTGGCCGCCGCCGGGGTCAACCTCTGCCTGGCACCGTGCGCGGACGTCAACTCCCGCCCGGACAACCCGATCATCGGCGTCCGCTCGTTCGGCGTCGAACCCGAGCTGGTCGCCCGGCACACCGCGGCCTTCGTGACCGGCCTGCAGCGCCACGGCATCGCCGCCACCCTCAAGCACTTCCCCGGCCACGGCGACACCCGGACCGACTCGCACACCGCGCTGCCCGACGTCGACCGCGACCGCGACCAGCTGGCCGCCCTCGACCTGCCGCCGTTCGCCGCAGGCATCGCCGCGGGCGCCAAGCTCGTGATGACCGGCCACATCCGGCTGCCCAGGATCGACCAACTGCCCGCCACGCTCAGCCACTCCGTCCTGACCGGCCTGCTGCGGGAACAGCTCGGCTTCGACGGGGTGATCGTCACGGACGCCCTGGACATGGCCCCGATCGTGGACCGCTGGGGCTTCGGCGGAGCCGCGGCGGCGGCCCTGGCCGCCGGCGCCGACCTGGTCCTGCTCGGCTCCCCGGACGCCGAGAAGCTGCTCCCCGAGATCCACCAGGAGGTCGAACTCGCCCTCCGGGAGGGCCGGTTGACCGAACAGCGGCTCGCCGGGGCCGCCGCCCGGGTCGCCGCCCTGCGCACCTGGGCACGGCCCGCGGCCACCCCGCCCGTGCCGGACCCCGCCGTCGGCCTGGCCGCCGCCCGCCGGGCGCTCACCGCGTACGGGCTGACGCCGCCCGGCGCGCCCCGGAGCGTCCACACCGTCCGGCTCGGCGCCACCGCCAACCTCGCGGTCGGCGAAGCACCCTGGGGGCCGGCCGGACCGCTGGCCGCCCTCGGAGCCCTGGCAGGCAGCACGGAGGTGGAACCCGGCACCGACCCGGCGGAGATCCCGCTGCCCGGCGACCGTCCCGTGCCCGGCGACCGTCCCGCAGCCGGGCGCCCGGGCGGCGCCGGCGGTGCCGGTGACGCCGACTCCTCGGGCGTGTCCCGTGCGGGCGAGCTGCTCGTGGTCGCCGTCCGCGACGCCCACCGCGACCTCTGGCAGCGGGACACCCTACGGGCGCTGCGGGCCCGCCGACCCGACCTGGTCACGGTCGAGTTCGGGCTGGCCGCGCAGGACCCGGCCCCGGACGGCGCGACCCTGCTGGCGAGAGGCGCCGGTCTCGCCAACGCCACCGCCGCCGCCGAGTACCTGTCCGGCCGCAGCTGGCAGGGCCCGCTGCGACCCGGCCGGGCCTGAGCCGTGTCCGGGGAGTCCGGGGTGCCCGGGGTGCCCGGGGGAGCGGGCGGCGCCGACGCGCACGCCGGGTTCGACCACTACGTCGGCCTCGGCTACCACTGCGAGTCCACCTACCAGCTACGGCGGATCACCGGCGACGACCGCGCGCACTTCTTCGACTGGCTGGACCTGGAGTTCGAGTCCGTGGTGGAGACGGTGGCCGCCGGCTTCGCCAACGTGCTGCGCCCCGGCCTGGTCGAGCCGTTCGACGAGGGCAGGTGCGCGCTCGACCGGGGCAGTGACATCCGCTTCTTCCACGACTTCCACCCGGCCGCGCCCGGACCCCTCACCCAGGCCGACATCGACCGCCAACTCCCGGCGGTGAGAGCCAAGTTCGCCGCGCTGGCAGGCCGATGGCGCAGTCTCGCCGGGTCCACCCGGCGGGTGCTCTACGTGCACCACGACGCCTTCGACGAACTGACCGCCGCCGACCTGCGCCGCCTGCACGCGGTCCTCGCCGCCGAACACCCCGGCCACCGCTTCGCGCTCCTCTGGCTGCGCCGCACCCCGCCCACGGACGCCGACCGGCTGCCGGCCGCCATCGCCTGGGACACCGTCGCAGCGGCGCCGGGGCGCTGGCAGGGCGACGACACCGAGTGGGACCGCGCCCTCGCCGCACACGCTCCCCCCAGGGGCGCGGGGAACTGCGCGAGTCCGGAAGGCCAGCCACCTGCACCCGGCGTCCGGCGGCGGCATGTACCGCGTTAGCCGTCGCCCGCTGACCTGCGGGGTGCCCCCAGGGGCGCGGGGAACTGCGCGAGTCCGGAAGGCCAGCCACCTGCACCCGGCGTCCGGCGGCGGCATGTACCGCGTTAGCCGCCGCCCGCGGCCCTGCGGGGTGCCCCCAGGGGCGCGGGGAACTGCGCGAGTCCGGAAGGCCACCCACCTGCACCCGGCGTCCGGCGGCCGCATGCACCGCGTTGGCCGTCGCCCGCGGCCCTGCGGGGTGCCCCCAGGGGCGCGGGGAACTGCGCGAGTCCGGAAGGCCACCCACCCGCACCCGGGCTCCGGCGGCCGTTTGCACCCTGCCGGCCGTCGATCCCCGAGCCGCAGTCTGCCGCACACCGCTCCCCATAGCTGCTCAGCCCATGCCCAGTAACCCCCGGAGACCCGCACCCGTGAACCCCCCTGCCTGGCGCACCGTCGTCCTGTCCCCGCACTTCGACGACGCCGCCCTCTCCCTGGCCGGCCTGATACCCGAACTCCCGGGCCCGGTAGCCGTGGTGACCGTCTTCGGCGGTGCCCCGGCCGCCGGCCGCCCGGTCTCCTGGTGGGACTCCGCCTGCGGTTTCTCCACCGCCCAGGAGGCGTACCGCTCCCGCCGGGCCGAGGACGCCCGTGCCTGCCGCCTGCTCGGCGCCGACCAGGTGGTCCTGGACCACCCGGACGGACCGTACGCGGACGGCACCGAACCCTCCGGCGTGGACCGCCTCCTGGCCGACCTGCCCTCCGGCGCGACCGTCCTGGTCCCGGTCGGGTCGAACCAGCCCGACCACCAGCGGGTCCGGGACCGGGCGCTGGCCGCCCTTGCCGCACTGGGGGCGCCACCGCCGCTCGTCTACGCCGACCTCCCGTACACCGGCCACCTCCCGGAGTGGGGCACCGACGAGGCCGACCGGGCGCTCGCCCGCAGCCCGATGTGCGGCCTCGCGTATCAGGACCTCAGGCTCACCCACCGCACGGCGGTCCGCCACGACTTGCGGCTGACCGACGAGCAGTGGGCCGCCAAGCGCGAGGCCGTGCTCTGCCACGCCTCCCAGCTCGCCCCGCTCGCGGCGGACCACGGCAGCCTGCTGGCCCGTACCGGCCCGCTGCGCGCCGAGCTGGTCTGGTCGCTGGAGGCGTCGGCATGAGCGGTCCCGCCCGGATCCTCACCGCCCGCGGCCTGGTGAAGGAGTTCCGCCGGGGCCGGGCCGTCGACGGGGTGGATCTCACCGTGCACGCGGGGGAGCGGGTCGGCCTGCTCGGGCCGAACGGCGCGGGGAAGACCACCACGCTGCTGATGTGCCTCGGCGCCGTCGAACCGGACGCCGGCACCGTCGACATCCTCGGCCACCGCCTGCCCGCCGCCCGCTCCGCCGCGATGCAGGAGGTCGGGTTCGTGGCCGGCTACCTCCCGCTCCCGGACCGCCTGCGGGTCCGGGAGTACCTGCGGCTCTACGCCGACCTGTACGGCCTGCGGCGCGCCGGGGCGGCCGTCGACGCCGCCCTGGAACGGTTCGGCCTGACCCGGCTCGCCGCCGCGATCGGCACCGAACTCTCCAGCGGCCAGCGCACCCTGGTCGGCATCGCCAAGGCCGCTCTGCACGCCCCGGCGCTGCTGGTGCTGGACGAGCCGACCGCCTCGCTCGACCCCGACATCGCCCTGCGGGTGCGCACCGCGCTGCTCGAGCTCTCGACCGGGCACGGCACCGCGCTGCTGGTCACCAGCCACGACATGGTGGAGGTCGAACGGCTCTGCCCGCGCGTGGTGTTCCTCGCCGCCGGCCGGGTGGTGGCCGACGGCGCGCCCGCCGAGATCGCCCGCCGCTACCGCCGCGCCGACCTGGAGGGTGTCTTCCTGCACCTCGCCGCCGAACGCGACGCCGCGGCCCGGGGCCGGGACCTCGCCGACGACCGGCCGCGGGGGAGCGCCGCATGACCGCCGCAGCACCGCCCTCGTTCCCCGGCTCCGCCCCCGGCGCCGCCCCCGCCCCCCGCGCCGCGGTCGCCCGCCGTCCGCCCGTCCAGGCGTCCCTGTACCGGATCCGTGCCGTCGCCCGCCGCCACTGGCTGGTGCTGCGCCGCAGCCCGCACCGCCTCTTCGACGTCCTGGTCTGGCCGGTCGTCGACACCCTGCTGTACGGCTCGATCGGGTTGTTCGCGGCGGGCACCGCCGACCCGGCCGGCGGGCCCGCGGCCGAGTTGGCGGTGTTCCTGCTCAGCGGGACCGTGCTGTGGCACCTGGTGCACCAGACCCAGATCTCGCTGGCCACCGGTTTCCTGGAGGAGACCTGGTCGCGCAACGTCCTCGGCCTGCTCACCACCCCGCTGAGAGGCTGGGAGTACCTCGCCGGGGTCGGCCTGTTCGCCCTGCTGCGGACGGCGCTGAGCACCACCGCGGTCGCCGGGCTGGCGTTCGCCGCCTACGCCTTCGACGTCACCGCGCTCGGCCTCGGGCTGGTCCCGGTCGCCGCCCTGCTGCTCGCCTGCGGCTGGGCGGTCGCGCTGACGGTGGTCGGTCTGGTCCTGCGCTACGGCAGCGGCGCCGAGGCGCTGGTCTGGGGCGCGCTGTCGGTGGTCATGCCGCTGTCCGGTGTCTTCTACCCGGTGGCCACCCTGCCCGCGCCGCTGCGCCCGGTCGCCGAACTGCTGCCGACCACCCACGTGTTCGCGGCGGGCCGCGCCCTCGCGGCCGGACACCCCATGCCCTGGCGGGAGTTGACGCTGGCCGCCGGCGGGACGGCGGTGGTGCTGGCGGCCGGACTCCTCGCGCTCGGCCGGCTGCTCCGCTCCTTCCGCCGCCGCGGCCTGGTCACCCGCTACTCCTGAGGCACCCCGCACTCCTGAGGCACCCCGCACTCCTGAGGTACGCCGGGCGGGCCCAGGGCCTCGCGCCCCCGGGCCCAGGGCTCCGCGCACCAGATCGCCGGGGGCCGCCTCGGCCGCGCTCTCGCGCCCCCGGGCCCAGGGCGCCGCGCCCCCGGGCCCTACCCGCCGGCCGCGAGCAGCAGGGTGCCGAGGACCGCGAGTCCCGCGCCGAGCAGCTGGACCCGCAGCAGCCGTTCCTTGAGCAGCCCGCGCGCCATCAGCGCGGTGACCACGGGGTACAGCGAGGCCAGCACCGCCGCCACCGCCTGCGAACCGGCGTTGGCGGCGGTGGCGTACATCCCGTTGGCGCCGACGTCGGCCAGACCCACGGCGGCGAGTACGGGCAGACTGCGGGCGGCGGCTGCCAGCCGGGCCGGCCGCCGCCGGGAGGCGCGCAGCAGCAGGCAGCCGCCGACCAGCGCGTTGCAGCCGCGCAGGACGAACAGGGTGAGCAGCAGCCCGGCGCCGCCCGCCGCGTGTGCGGTCAGGGTGAGGACGGTACCGAATCCGAGCGCCGCGCCGAGGGCCAGCAGGACGGCCTGGCGGCCGACCGCCTGCCCGCCGCGCTTCGGGCCGCCGGCCAGCGCCACCCCGGCGACGGCCACCGCGATGCCCGCGCTCTGGGCGAGCCCGGGCCGTTCGCCGAGCACCAGCCCGACGCCGACCGGTACCGCCACCCCGACGGTGGCCAGCGGCGAGACCACGCCCATCGGCCCGAGCGCCAGCGCCCGGTAGAACGCCAGCAGGGCGAACGGCCCGACCACGCCGCCCGCCACCGCGAACCAGAGCGCCGCCGAGCCGCCGGACCAGCCGCCGGTGGCCGTCACCGCGACCGCGAGCAGGGTGGCGGCGGCGCTCTGCGACACGACCACCACCGTGAGGGCGGGCAGCCGCCGGGTGATCGCGCCGCCGCCGTAGTCGGCCACGCCCCACAGCAGGCTGGCGGTGAGGGCGAACACGGCGCTCATCCGGTCGTCCCGTTCAGCACGGCGGCCTCCGCGGCTCGGTGGTGCACGGCACGGCACGGCCGCGCCGGGCCGGGCGGTACCCGGGGCGCGGTGGTGTGCCAGGCTGCCCGGCGTGGGCGGGCCCGGAGCGGGAGCGTAGTTGAGCCCGGTCGGCCGCGGCGACGATTTCCGGTCAACCAGGCTCTGCTCAGGGAGAGTTGACCAATTCCAGGCCGGTCCCGCGACCGTCTCCGCGGCCGCTCCCGGCGGCCCGCCCCGGAACGGCCGACTGCCCGGAACGGCCGACTGCCCCGCCACCCGGGGTGCGGGTGACGGGGCAGTCGGCCGCCCGGTCAGGACAGGCCGTAGCGGCGCCGGTAGAGCTCGACCCGTCCGGCGGTGTCCAGCACCCGGGCCTTGCCGGTGTACACCGGGTGGGTGGCCGAGGAGGTCTCGACGTCGATGACGGGGTAGCTGCGCCCGTCCTCCCACTCGACGGTCCGGTCGCTGCCGAGCGTCGAGCGGGTGAGGAAGGCGAACTCGCCGGTGCGGTCGCGGAAGACCACGGGGCGGTACTCGGGGTGGATGGCGTGCTTCATCTCTCGCATCTCCTCTGCTGGCGTGCGGGTCTACTGCCGGGCGGGTCCTGCCGGGTGCGGGGTGGGCGTCAGCGCTGTTCGCGGAAGACCACGTGCGCCCCGGCGACCGGGTCGAACTTGCGGATCTCCAGCCGGTCCGGGTCGTTGCGGCGGCTCTTGCGGGTCACGTAGGTGTAGCCGGTGCCGGCCGTCGACCGCAGGGTGACGATCGGGCGCAGGTCGCTGCGGGCCATCGGATCCTCCTCAAGGTGGCAATGGAAGTCATTGTCATGGCATCACAACCGGCACCCCGGGGGATTCATTCCCGGCCCGCCGTGCGGACCCGGGCCCTTCGCCTCCGGGGCGCTATGCACTCGGTGTATACCTGCGGGGTGTAGTCACCGGCATGTCACTCGGACACACCATCCTCGGGCTCCTCGAGTCCCACCCCAGCCACGGCTACGACCTCAAACGCGCCTACGACGACCGGTTCGGCCGCACCCGCTCGCTCGCCTACGGCCAGGTCTACTCGACCCTGTCGCGGCTGCTGAAGAACGGCCTGGTCGAGGTCGAGGGCGTGGAGCCCGGCGACGGCCCCGAGCGCAAGCGGTACGCCATCACCGAAGCCGGCGTGACCGACGTCGCCGACTGGCTCGCCCGGCCGGAGAGCCCGGAGCCGTACCTGCAGAACACCCTGTACACCAAGGTCGTGCTGGCCGTCCTGACCGGCCGCCGGCCGTACGAGGTGCTGGACGTGCAGCGCGCCGAGCACCTGCGGCAGATGCGCGAGCTGACCCGCCGCAAGGCCACCGGGGACCTCGCCGACCAGCTGATCTGCGACCACGCGCTGTTCCACCTGGAGGCGGACCTGCGCTGGCTGGAGCTGACCGGCGCCCGCCTGGACGAGCTGGCCCGGGAGGTGGGCGAGCGATGAGCGTCTCACCCGTCGAAGCCGCCGACGAGCTCGCCGACGGCGCCGACCACCGCGCCGAACCCGCCGAGCAGCCCCCGGGCCGCCCCGGCGCACTGCTCACCGCCACCGGCCTGGTCAAGCGGTACGGACCGACCAGCGCCCTGGACGGCGTCACGCTCTCCCTGATGCCGGGCGAACTGCTCGCCGTGATGGGCGCCTCCGGCTCCGGGAAGTCCACCCTGCTGCAGTGCCTGGCCGGGATCGTCCGCCCCGACGCCGGGACGGTGACCTACCGCGGCCAGGACCTTGCCGACCTCTCGGACTCCCGGCTGAGCGCGCTGCGCCGCACCGACTTCGGCTTCCTGTTCCAGTTCGGCCAGCTCGTCCCCGAACTGTCCTGCCTGGAGAACGTCGCACTGCCGCTGCGGCTGAACGGCGTGCGCCGCCGGGTCGCCGAGGCGCACGCCCGTACCTGGCTCGACCAGCTGGAGGTCGGCGACACCGCCGCCCAGCGACCCGGCGAGATATCCGGCGGCCAGGGACAGCGGGTGGCGGTCGCCCGGGCGCTGGTCACCGCCCCGCGGGTGGTCTTCGCCGACGAGCCGACCGGCGCGCTCGACTCGCTCAACGGCGAGCGCGTGCTGCAACTGCTGCGGGCCGCCGTCCAGGAGTCCGGCACCGCCGTGGTGCTGGTCACCCACGAACCCCGGGTCGCCGCCTACACCGACCGCGAGGTCGTCCTGCGCGACGGCCGCGCCGGCGGCCGGGAGGCGGGCCGGTGACCCCCGCCGACCGGCCGGCGGCGGCGCGGCCCGCCGTGGCCGGACCCCTCCTCGGACTGGCCGCCGTCCTGGTGCTGGTCGCCACCGCCCTCCGGGCCGGCGGACCGGCGCCCGGTCCCCACACCGCGCCCGACCGCGCCACCGCACCCGGCCCCGCCGCAGGCGGCCCCCGATTCCCGGAGAGGGCACCGTGAACCAGACCGCCCCGCCCACCCCCGCCGACCGGCCGGCCCCGACCGTACGGCTGCGCCGCCTGGGCCAGGTCGGCATCGGCCTGCGGCTCGCCTTCACCGGGGGCCGGGGCAGCCTGGCTCGTACCCTGCTGACCGCCGTCGGGGTCGGCCTCGGCGTCGCCACGCTGCTCTTCGCGTCCTCGTTCCAGACCATGAAGCACCACCGGGACGACCGGATCCACGCCCTGGTCGACACCATGCACGCCGACGACGGCCTCGCCGCCGGCCCCGGCACCCTCCTGCTGGTCGACGCCTCCACCACCTACCACGGAGCCGAGGTGCGCGGCCGGATCGTGCAGCCGGAAGGCCCGCGGGCCCCGCTGCCGCCCGGGCTGGCCGCCTTTCCGGCACCGGGCACGATGGCTGTCTCCCCGGCCCTGGCGGAACTGCTCGACTCCCCGGACGGCCGGCTGCTCCGGGAGCGGATCGGCCACCCGGTGGCCGGGCGGATCGCCGACCGCGGCCTGGTCGGCCCCGGCGACCTCTCCTTCGTCCTCGGCGCCGACGATCTGAGCCCCGAGCGGGGCGCCGTCCGGATCGACTCCATCGGCGACTCCTACCCGCCGCGCGCACTGGAACCCGAACTGGTGCTGCTCAGCGTGACCGGCATCGTGGTGCTGCTGACCCCGGTCGCGGTGTTCGTCGCCGCGGCGACCCGGTTCGGCGGCGAGGCCCGCGACCGCAGGCTGGCCGCGCTGCGGCTGGTCGGCGCCGACCGGGCGATGACCGCCCGGATCGCCGCCGGGGAGGCGCTGGCCGGCGCGCTGACCGGGCTGGCGGTCGGCTGGCTGCTCTTCCTGCTCGCCGGCCGGCTCGTGGAGTCGGTGACCATCGAGGGCCTCAGCGTCTTCGCGGCCGACATCGACCCCGACCCGTGGCAGGCGGCCGCCGTGATGGCGGCCGTGCCGCTGCTCGCGGTGGCGGCCGCCCTGCTCGCCATGCGGCGGATCACCGCGGAGCCCCTCGGCGTGGTGCGCGGCAGCGACCGCACCCGCCGCCGGCTGTGGTGGCGTCTGGCCCTGCCCGTCACCGGCGGCCTGCTGCTCTCCCAGACCTCGCCCGGGGTCGACCTCGGTGCCTCGCCGTTCGACCTGGCGGTCGTGGTGGCCGGGCTGGTGCTGCTGCTCAGCGGTGTCGCCGCGGTCCTCCCGGCGCTGCTCGAACTGAGCGTCCGCGACCTGTCGTTCGGGCCGCCGTCGGTGCAGCTCGCCCTCGGCCGCCTGCGGCTCAGTGGCGGCGCGGCCGCCCGGGCCACGTCCGGCACGCTGGTCGCGGTCGCGGGCGCCGTCGTGCTGCAGAGCCTGTTCGGGGCCGTCGCCGCGCAGCACCGGGCCCGCTACACGGACCCCGACGGGCCCCGGGCCGGGGCCGTCCAGGCCCGGGCCGCCTTCCCCGGCGCCGACGGGTCCGCGGCGGAGCTGGCCGCCCGGCTGCGGGCCGCCCACGGCGCCCGCTCCGCCGTCGGCTACGTCCCGGTCTACCTGCGCGGCGGCGCGCAGGACCCGAACCGGATCTCGCTGGCGCTGGTCGGCTCCTGCGCCGACCTCAAGGAGCTCGCCGAGCTGCCCTCCTGCACCGACGGCGACGGCTTCCTGGTCACCGGGACGGGCCCGGCGGCCGCCGGTGCCGGCCTGCGACCCGGCGCCGAGGTGACGGCGGACCGGGTGGCCGCCGACGGCTCCGCACTGCTCTGGCGGCTCCCGGTGGCGCTGCTGCCCGCGGTGCAGCGTCCGCACTCCCCGGCCGACGGCCCGGCCGGGGACCTGCTGCTGACCCCCGCAGCCGTCCCCGCCGCCCTGACGGCCGGCCAGGACGCCCGGATCGACCTGGAGCTCGACACCGCGGTGCCGGACGCCCGGGAGGTCCTGCGCACCGCCGTCCAGCGGATCGACCCGCAGGCCCGGCTGCTGCTCTCCGACGAACGGGCCTTCGCCCCGGACCGCGCCTTCGACGGCGTCCGCCGGTCGCTCACCGCCGCCGTGGTGGCCACCTTGGTGCTCATCGCGCTGAGCATGCTGGTGAGCCTGCTGGAGCAGCTGCGCGAACGCCGCCGGTCGCTGGCCTGCCTGCTGGCCTTCGGTACACCGCGGCGCACGCTCGGCCTGTCGCTGCTGTGGCAGAGTGCACTGCCGACCGGGATCGGGCTGCTGCTGGCGGTCGGCGTCGGCGGCGTGGTCGGCCGGATGCTGCTGCGGATGGCCGGTCTGCCGCTGCGGATCGCCTGGGACGGGGTCCTCGCGATGGCGGGCGCCGCCGGGGCCGGGGTCCTGGCCGTCGCCGCGCTCACCCTCCCGGTGCTGCTCCGGACCACCGCGACCGGCGCCCTGCGGCACGAGTAGCACCGCCCCCGGTCCGGGCCGGGCCCCGGCCGAGCGTGCTCGACGGGCGCCCGGCCGCCCGGCTCCGTACGCTCGACCCATGTCCGATGCGCACGCGGCCCGACGGGAACGCCTCCGGGAGTACTGCAGTGCCTCCGGCGCCGATGCCGCACTGATCACCCGCGCCGCCAACGTCCGCTACCTCACCGGCTGCCCGCCGTGCGGTGCGAGCCTGCTGCTCACCCGGGACCGGGTGCTGCTGGCCGTACCGGACGACCTGCCGCCGGACGACAGCGGTGAGCACCTGATCGACGAGGACGTCGCCCGGCTGCCGGTGCTGTCGCAGACCGACACCGCGCCGGCCCTCGCCGAGGCGGCGGTCCGGCTGAAGGTCGGCGACCTGGCGGTGGAGGAGCACGACCTCACGGTCAGCCGGCACCGCACCCTGGCGCAGACCGCGGCCGGGGTCCGCCTGCTCGACCTCGACCTCGCGGTCGAGCGGCTGCGGGTGGTCAAGGACGAGCACGAGATCGCCGACCTGCGGATCGCCGCCGAGATCGCCGACCAGGCGCTCGGCGAGCTGCTGGAGTCGATCCTGGTCGGCCGGACCGAGCGGCACCTGGCGATGGAGCTGGAACGCCGCATGATCGACCACGGTGCGGACCGGGCCGCCTTCCCGGTCTCCGTCGGCACCGGCGCGCACTCCGGCCTGGAGCACCACCAGCCCACCGACCACCGGGTCGAGGAGGGCGACTTCCTCACCGTGGTGCTCGGCGCGCAGTACCGCGGGTACGGCATCTGCACCGCCCGGACCTTCGTGATCGGCGCGGCCCCGGCGCCCTGGCAGGTGGAACTGCACCGGCTGGTGTTCCACGCCCAGCGGGCGGGCCGCGAGGCGCTGGGCCCGGGCGTGCCGCAGCACGTGCCGGACGACGCGGCCCGTTCGATCCTCCAGGCGGCCGGTCACGCCGAACGCGCCGCACATCCGGTCGGACACGGAATCGGCCTGGAGATCCGGGAGGCGCCGCGTCTGGGCCCCGCCGACATGGGTAAACTGGACAGTCGCGTGCCGGTCACCGTCGGTCCGGGGGTCCATCTCCCGGGCAAGGGCGGGGTCCGGATCGAGGACACGCTCGTGGTGCGCCCCCCTGAGGAGGGCGGGCCCGAGCTGCTCACCATAACGACCAAGGAGCTCCTCGCCCTGTAGTCGGCGGCCCAGGCCGCGGACGGCGGGACGCGCCCCTTCTTGGTTCCTTGACAGCTATATCCAGGAGTTAGTGCGCCCGTGGCTTCCACGAACGATCTCAAGAACGGCATGGTCCTCAAGCTTGACGGCGGCAAGCTCTGGTCCGTCGTCGAGTTCCAGCACGTCAAGCCCGGCAAGGGCCCGGCCTTCGTGCGCACCAAGCTGAAGGAGGTCCTGACCGGCAAGGTCGTCGACAAGACCTTCAACGCGGGCACCAAGGTGGAGACCGCCAACGTCGACAAGCGCGGCATGCAGTTCTCCTACAAGGACGGCGAGCAGTTCGTGTTCATGGACACGGACACCTACGACCAGCTCCCGATCGACCCCGCGGTCGTCGGCGACGCCGCCAAGTACCTGCTGGAGGGCTTCGAGGCCCTGGTCGCCGTCTACGAGGGCGCCCCGCTGTACATCGAGCTCCCGGCCTCGGTCGAGCTGCTGATCGAGCACACCGAGCCCGGCGTGCAGGGCGACCGCTCCACCGGCGGCTCCAAGCCGGCCACCCTGGAGACCGGCGCCGAGATCCAGGTCCCGCTCTTCATCGTCACCGGTGAGAAGATCAAGGTCGACACCCGCGACGGCAGCTACCTCGGCCGGGTGAACAAGTAACCGTGGCGGCTGCACGCAGCAAGGCCCGCACCAGGGCCTTCCAGATCCTCTTCGAGGCCGACCACCGCGGTGTCTCCCCGGAGCAGGTGCTCGCCGACTGGGTGGCCCGCGCCCGCGACCCGAAGCCCGACGAGGGCATCCCGCAGGTGGCCGAGTACACCATGCAGCTGGTCGAGGGCTACACCCAGTACGCCCGCCGGATCGACGAGCTGATCGCCACCTACGCGATCGGCTGGACGATCGACCGGATGCCGGTCGCGGACCGCAACGTCCTGCGCCTCGGTGCCTACGAGCTGATCTGGGAGGACGGTGTCCCGGACGCGGTCGTGGTCGACGAGGCCGTCGAGATCGCCAAGGAGTACTCCACGGACGAGTCGCCCGCCTTCGTGAACGGCCTGCTGGCCCGCTTCATGGAGCTGAAGCCGACCATTCGCCGGGACTGACGTCCCGCTCGTGAAGGCCGCCGGACCCCTGGTCCGGCGGCCTTCACGCGTCCCTGGCCCCCGGCCCGGCCCGCAGCGTAAGCTACTGGCGAGTAGCAAGAGTGGGCCGAGGACCGCCGCAGCGAAGGACACCGCCATGACCACCGCCGTCCGCAGTGAGTTCGACCGGGGCATCGCCCTGACCCCGCACCCCGGGGAGCCCGGCCGCCACGGGGCCGAGCTCGGCGCCGGCTGGCAGATCGGCGGCGGGGTCAACGGGGGCCTGCTGCTCGCGGTGGCCGGCCACGCGCTGTCGCTGCGCAGCCCGGCCCACCCCGACCCGGTCTCCATCAGCGGCTACTACCTCTCCGCCGCCCGGCCGGGGCCCGCCACCGTCAGCACCGAGCTGATCCGCGAGGGCCGCTCGCTGTCCACCGGTACCGCCTCGCTGGTCCAGGACGGCGAGGAGCGGCTGCGGGTGCTCGCCACCTACGGCGACCTGGCCGCGTTCGGGGACGAGGTGCACACCAGTGCGCAGCCGCCCGTCATGCCGCCTCCGGAGCAGTGCATCGGCGTCGAGCACGCGCCGCCGTCGCTGGTCGAGCAGGCCGCCCTGCTGGAGCGCTTCGACCTGAGACTCGACCCGGCCACCATCGGCTGGGCGCTCGGCGAGCCGTCGAAGCAGGGCCGGATCCAGGGCTGGTTCAAGCTGGCCGACGGCCGGGAGCCGGACCCGCTGCTGCTCCTGCTGGTGGCCGACGCGCTGCCGCCGGTCACCTTCGACCTGGGCCTGCCCGGCTGGGCGCCCACCGTCGAACTGACGGTCCACCTGCGGGCGAAGCCGGCGCCGGGCTGGCTGCGGGTCAGCCACGCCACCCGGAACCTGGCCGGCGGCTACTTCGAGGAGGACGCCGAGATCTGGGACTCCGCCGGCCGCCTGGTCGCCCAGTCCCGCCAGCTGGCCCGGGCGCCGCGCCCGCAGTGAGCACCGGGCGCGCGAGTGTTGCCCTCGGTTACAGGTCTGTGACACCGCGTGCGTGTGCGGCGCGTGGGGGTGGGGAGTAACAGGGGCAGCGGCCACCCCCGGCCGCCCCCTTCGAGCCCCGTCCCCCAGGAGCCCGCGATGCCCCGGAACAGCCGCACCCCCCGGTCCTCCCGCTGCACCTCTCCCGGGAGCGCCCGCCGGCCCGAGGAGGCGTTCGTCACCGGGATCCTGGCCTGCCCGGAGGACTTCGAGCGGGCCCGCCCGTGGGGCCTGACCGACGCGGCCGACCACGCGGCGTACCTGGTGGACACCGCGGCCCTGCTGGCCGAGGCCCGGCGGGTCTTCGGCACCGTCCAGGCCCGGATGTTCCACCCCGGGGACTTCGCCGACTTCTGCCTGCTGCACGGTCTCGACCCGGCCGAGCAGCAGGCCCGCGACCGCTACCTGGTCAACCCGCCGCTGCAGACCCAGCTGCTGCCCTACCAGGGCGAGGAGCTGGCCGACGACTTCCTGCCGCGGCTGGTCCGGGCCCGGGAGAACGGGCTGACGCTGCGCCACGCCGACCTGCTGCTGGACGGTGCGCTGTGCGGGCCGCAGGAGCAGCTGCCACCGCGGGTGCGGCAGGCCCACGACCAGGCCTCGGAGATCTTCCGCCGGATGCTGGTGGGCGCGGGCGCCGGGACGTTCCAGTTCCACCTGGTGGTCGACGCGCCCGGCGGGCGGCTGCAGGCGGACGCGCGGGTGCTGCACTGGGACGACGGCGTGGTGCGGATCCACGACGAGGACCTCGACCTGGTGTGCGCGGTGCTCTGCGTGGGCCTGGCCCGGGAGCTGCCGGGGGCGGCGCTGCTGCACGGCTCGCAGGGCTCGGCGGGCTCCTGCGGGGAGTACCGGCAGGTGGCCTGGGCCTGGCAGAGCACCGGCTTCGGCTACGCCCCGGCCGCGGTCGAGCTGGACGGGGTGGAGGCGCGGCCGGGGTTCAGCCTGGGCTCGGTGTGCTGACGGCGGCTCCGGGCCCCGGCCCGGACAGCGCGACGGCGGGGGGGGGGGGGGGGGGGGGAACCACCCCCCCCACAATTTCTTTTTCGGGGGGGAGGTAAACGCAGTTCTCGGTGCCCGGCTCCGGAAAGCGGGACGGTGGGGTGTGCGGCGGGGGCCACACACCCCGCCGTGACGTTTCTGCTGACGGGGGAGCGTCAGCCGGCGTCCTCCTCGCGCACCGCGCGACGGGCGTCCGGGTTGAGCACGCCCCAGCTGATCAGCTGCTCGGTGAGGATCGACGGCGACTGGTCGTAGATCACGGCGAGGGTGCGCAGGTCGTCCTGGCGGATCGAGAGCACCTTGCCGTTGTAGTCGCCGCGCTGGCTCTGGATGGTGGCCGCATAGCGCTGGAGCGGGCCGGCCTTCTCGGACGGCACCTGAGTCAGTCTCTCCAGGTCGAGGACCAGGCGCGGCGGCGGCTCGGCCGCGCCGCCCGGGGTACCGCCGGGGAGCAGTTCCTGCACCGGGACGCCGTAGAACTCGGCCAGCTCGGCCAGGCGCTGCACCGTCACCGCGCGGTCGCCGCGCTCGTAGGAGCCGACGACGACTGCCTTCCAGCGACCCTGGGACTTCTCCTCGACGCCGTGCAGGGAGAGACCCTGCTGAGTGCGGATCGCCCGGAGCTTGGCCCCGAGTTGCTTCGCGTAGTCGCTGGACATAGATCTCCCCGGACGAGATTGCTTCGCGTTCAGTGGTGAGCCACGAGCGGGCGGGTGATGACCGCGGATCCGGCCGACGGTACCGGTGGGTACAGCGGCGGTCTCGTAACTCACTGTGAGGTTACGTAGAGTGAGGTAGTCGCGTCAAGCCGAATGGGGCAGTCGTGCGAATAGCTCCCGGCCGGTCCGTGCGCCGCCGCGGTACGCGCGAAAGGGGGAAGCGGAACGGGTCGGTCCTCGGCGCGGGTGAGCGCACTGCTACCATGGGCGAGGCTTCCGCCACGGTCGGGAGCCCTATTCCAGACATCCTTTAAGGCCCGTCCAGTGAGGCGGGGAAGGAGGTCCGCTTCGGCATGACCACGCCCATCTCAGCATCCGCACCGCGCCCGCCGCACCAGGTGCTCGACGCCGGGGACATCACCCGGATCGTCACCCGGATCGCCCACGAGATCGTCGAACGCGCCAAGGGCGCCGACGACGTGGTGCTGCTCGGCATCCACACCCGCGGTGTCCACCTCGCCCGCAGGCTCCAGGCCCGGCTCAACCAGGTGGCCGGCCGCGAGATCCCGCTCGGCACCCTCGACATCACCATGTACCGGGACGACCTGCGCCTGAAGCCCGCCCGGGCGCTGGAGCACACCGAGATCCCCGCCGAGGGCATCGACGGCAAGCTGGTCATCCTGGTCGACGACGTGCTGTTCTCCGGCCGCACCATCCGGGCCGCGCTGGACGCCCTGAGCGACATCGGCCGGCCGCGCGCCGTCCAGCTCGCGGTCCTGGTCGACCGCGGCCACCGGGAGCTGCCGATCCGCGCCGACTACGTGGGCAAGAACCTGCCCACCTCGCTGCGCGAGGCCGTCCAGGTCCAGCTCGCCGACACCGACGGCCGCGACGCCGTCCTGGTCGGCGACCGCGACTACGCCGCCCGGTCCTCCCAGGCGCTCGCCGCCCAGCCGTCCGACCCGCACCTCCCGGAGTGACCGCGTGAAGCGCCATCTCGTCTCCACCGCAGACCTCAGCCGCGACGACGCCCTGCTCATCCTGGACACCGCCGAGGAGCTGGCCCACCTCTCCGGACGCTCCGTCAAGAAGCTGCCCACGCTGCGCGGGCGGACCGTCGTCAACCTCTTCTTCGAGGACTCCACCCGCACCAAGACCTCCTTCGAGGTCGCCGAGAAGCGGCTGTCCGCCGACGTCATCAACTTCTCCGCCAAGGGCTCCTCGGTCTCCAAGGGCGAGAGCCTCAAGGACACCGCACTCACCCTGCAGGCGATGGGCGCCGACGCCGTCGTCATCCGCCACCACGCCTCCGGCGCGCCGGCCCGGCTGGCCGGCTCCGACTGGCTGCACGGCAGCGTGATCAACGCCGGTGACGGCACCCACGAGCACCCCACCCAGGCGCTGCTCGACGCCTTCACCATCCGCCGCCACCTCAACCCGGGCACCGGGCACGACCTGGCCGGCCGCCGGGTCACCGTCGTCGGCGACGTCCTGCACAGCCGGGTCGCCCGCTCCAACGTCCACCTGCTGACCACGCTCGGCGCCGAGGTCACCTTCGTCGCCCCGCCGACCCTGCTGCCGATCGGCATCGAGAACTGGCCCTGCCAGGTCAGCTACGACCTCGACGCGGTACTGCCCAAGACCGACGCACTGATGATGCTGCGGGTCCAGCGGGAGCGGATGAACGCCGCGTTCTTCCCCACCGAGCGCGAGTACTCCCGCCGCTACGGCATGAACGGCATCCGGATGGCCCAGCTGCCCGAGCACGCCATCGTGATGCACCCCGGCCCGATGGTCCGCGGCATGGAGATCACCGCCGAGGTCGCCGACTCCCCGCGCTGCACCGCGGTCGAGCAGGTCGCCAACGGCGTCTCCGTCCGGATGGCCGTGCTCTACCTCCTGCTCGGCGGGGCGGTCTTCGCCGACGCCCCCGCCGACGCACCCCGTACCGACTCCCCGGAGGCCGCCAAGTGACGAGCTACCTGATCCGCAACGTCCAGATCCTCGGCGGTGCGCCCCAGGACATCCTCATCGCCGACGGCGTGTTCCGGGAGATCGGCACCGGCCTGACCGCCGAGGCCGACATCGACATCGACGGCCACGGGCTGATCGCCCTGCCCGGCCTGGTCGACCTGCACACCCACCTGCGCGAGCCCGGCCGCGAGGACGCCGAGACGGTGCTCACCGGCACCCAGGCGGCGGCCAAGGGCGGCTACACCGCCGTCCACGCGATGGCCAACACCTTCCCGGTCGCCGACACCGCCGGCGTGGTCGAGCAGGTCTGGCGGCTCGGCCAGGAGTCCGGCTACTGCGACGTGCAGCCGGTCGGCGCCGTCACGGTCGGCCTGGAGGGCAAGAAGCTCGCCGAGCTCGGTGCCATGCACGACTCCGCCGCGGGCGTGCGGGTCTTCTCCGACGACGGCAAGTGCGTCGACGACGCGGTGATCATGCGCCGCGCGCTGGAGTACGTGAAGGCCTTCGACGGCGTCGTCGCCCAGCACGCCCAGGAGCCCCGGCTCACCGAGGGCGCCCAGATGAACGAGGGCCAGGTCTCCGGCGAGCTCGGCCTCGGCGGCTGGCCGGCCGTCGCCGAGGAGGCGATCATCGCCCGCGACGTGCTGCTCGCCGCGCACGTCGGCTCCCGGCTGCACGTCTGCCACCTGTCCACGGCCGGCTCGGTGGAGATCGTCCGCTGGGCCAAGGCCAAGGGCTGGGACGTCACCGCCGAGGTCACCCCGCACCACCTGCTGCTCACCGACGAACTGGTCCGCAGCTACGACCCGGTCTACAAGGTCAACCCGCCGCTGCGCACCGCCGCCGACGTGGAGGCGCTGCGCGCCGCGCTGGCCGACGGCACCATCGACGCCGTCGCCACCGACCACGCGCCGCACCCCGCGGAGGACAAGGACTGCGAGTGGGCGGTCGCCGCGATGGGCATGGTCGGCCTGGAGACCGCGCTCTCGGTGGTGCAGCAGACCATGGTCGACACCGGCCTGCTGAACTGGGAGGGCGTGGCCGACCGGATGTCCCACCGCCCGGCCCGGATCGGCCGTCTGACCGGCCACGGAAGGCCCGTCTCGGTCGGTGAACCGGCCAACCTGGTGCTCTTCGATCCCGCGTACCGTGGGCTCGTGGATCCCGACAGCTTTGCGACGCGCAGCCGCAACACCCCCTACCGCGGTCTCGACCTCCCCGGGCGGGTGCACGCCACCTTCCTGCGCGGCACCGCCACCGTGCTGGCCGGCGAGCTGGCCGAGCAGGGCGGGCTCAAGTGACCGCCTCCGCCGCCGCGCGGCTCGCCGCCGAGGGCCAGGCCAAGGTCACCAACTGGCCCGGCTACATCGGCTGGACGGTCGGCCTGGTGATCGTCATCGCGCTGGTCTACTGGCTGATGCGACAGGGCTGGAACTGGCGCCGCACCCTGCAGTCGGACCTGTCCGCGCTGCCCGCCGTCCCGGCCGAGCCGGGCGAGGCCGTCCGCAGCGCCGCCGGCCGCTACCACGGCACCACCACCGCCGGGAACTGGCTGGACCGGGTGGTCGCCCACGGCCTCGGCAACCGCAGCCTGGCCGAGCTCACCCTGACCGGGCAGGGCCTGCTGGTCCGCCGCCCGGGCGAGGCCGACCTGTGGATCCCGGCCGAGGCACTCACCGGCGCCCGCCAGGACTCCGGCATCGCCGGCAAGGTCGTCCCCGCCGGCCTGCTGGTGGTCGGCTGGCGCCTGGGCGAGGCCGAACTGGAGTCCGGCTTCCGGCTGGACCGGCCCGAGCAGCACGCCGACTGGGTCGCCGCCACCCTCGAACTCTCCCCCCGTACCAAGCAGACGGAAGGCACCGCATCATGACCGCACCTGCCCCCACCACTCAGCGCTTGAGGCGGGAGCGCGTGCCCGCCGTGCTCGTCCTGGAGGACGGCCGGACCTTCCGCGGCCAGGCCTACGGCGCCGTCGGCGAGACCTTCGGCGAGGCCGTCTTCAACACCGGCATGTCCGGCTACCAGGAGACCCTGACCGACCCCTCGTACCACCGCCAGGTGGTCGTGATGACCGCGCCGCACATCGGCAACACCGGCGTCAACGACGAGGACCCGGAGTCGAAGCAGATCTGGGTGGCCGGCTACGTCGTGCGCGACCCCTCCCGGGTCCCCTCCAACTGGCGCTCGCGGCGCTCGCTGGACGAGGAGCTCGCCGCCCAGGGCGTGGTCGGCATCTCCGGCATCGACACCCGGGCGCTCACCCGCCACCTGCGCGAGCGCGGGGCGATGCGGGTCGGCATCTTCTCCGGCCCCGCGCTGGCGGAGGAGTCCGCGCTGCTGGCCCGGGTCAACCAGGCCCCCGAGATGAAGGGCGCCGACCTCTGCGCCGAGGTCGCCACCACCGAGCCGTACATCGTGCCGGCGGTCGGCACCAAGCGCTTCACCGTCGCCGCGATCGACCTCGGCATCAAGGCGATGACCCCGCAGCTGATGGCCGAGCGCGGCATCGAGGTGCACGTGCTGCCGGCCGGCTCCACCCTCGAGGACGTCTACGCGGTCGAGCCCGACGGCGTGTTCTTCTCCAACGGCCCGGGCGACCCGGCCACCGCCGACCACCAGGTCGAGGTCATGCAGGGCGTGCTGGCGCGCCGGACCCCGCTGTTCGGCATCTGCTTCGGCAACCAGATCCTCGGCCGGGCCCTCGGCTTCGGCACCTACAAGCTGAAGTACGGCCACCGCGGCATCAACCAGCCGGTCCAGGACCGCACCACCGGCAAGGTCGAGGTCACCGCGCACAACCACGGCTTCGCCGTCCAGGCGCCCCTGGACAAGGTGAGCGACACCCCGTACGGCCGCGCCGAGGTCTCCCACGTCTGCCTCAACGACGACGTGGTCGAGGGTCTGCAGTGCCTGGACACCCCGGCGTTCAGCGTCCAGTACCACCCGGAGGCCGCGGCCGGCCCGCACGACGCCGCGTACCTCTTCGACCGCTTTGTCGACCTGATGGCCGGTGCCCCGGCCCGCACCACCACAGGGAGCTGACCGTGCCGAAGCGCACCGACATCAAGTCCGTCCTGGTCATCGGGTCCGGCCCGATCGTGATCGGCCAGGCGGCGGAGTTCGACTACTCCGGCACCCAGGCCTGCCGGGTGCTCAAGGCCGAGGGCCTGCGGGTGATCCTGGTCAACTCCAACCCGGCCACCATCATGACCGACCCGGAGATCGCCGACGCCACCTACGTCGAGCCGATCACCCCGGACTTCGTCGAGAAGATCATCGCCAAGGAGCGCCCCGACGCGCTGCTGCCGACGCTGGGCGGCCAGACCGCGCTCAACACCGCGATCTCGCTGCACCAGGCGGGCACCCTCGACAAGTACAACGTCGAGCTGATCGGCGCCGACGTCGAGGCGATCAACAAGGGCGAGGACCGCGAGCTGTTCAAGGGCGTGGTCGAGGCCGTCAACGCCAAGATCGGTTACGGCGAGTCCGCCCGCTCGGTGATCTGCCACTCGATGGAGGACGTCCTCGCCGGCGTCGACACCCTCGGCGGCTACCCGGTCGTGGTCCGCCCCTCGTTCACCATGGGCGGCGCCGGCTCCGGCTTCGCGCACAACGAGGAGGACCTGCGTCGGATCGCCGGCCAGGGCCTGACCCTCTCGCCGACCACCGAGGTGCTCCTGGAGGAGTCCATCCTCGGCTGGAAGGAGTACGAGCTGGAGCTGATGCGCGACAAGCACGACAACGTCGTGGTGGTCTGCTCCATCGAGAACTTCGACCCGATGGGCGTGCACACCGGTGACTCGATCACCGTCGCCCCGGCGATGACGCTCACCGACCGCGAGTACCAGATCCTGCGCGACATCGGCATCGCGGTGATCCGCGAGGTGGGCGTCGACACCGGCGGCTGCAACATCCAGTTCGCCGTCAACCCCGACGACGGCCGGGTCATCGTCATCGAGATGAACCCGCGGGTCTCGCGCTCCTCCGCGCTCGCCTCCAAGGCCACCGGCTTCCCGATCGCCAAGATCGCCGCCAAGCTGGCCGTCGGCTACACGCTCGACGAGATCCCCAACGACATCACCGAGCAGACCCCGGCCTCCTTCGAGCCGACCCTCGACTACGTCGTGGTCAAGGTCCCGCGGTTCGCGTTCGAGAAGTTCCCGAGCGCCGACGCCACGCTGACCACCACCATGAAGTCGGTCGGCGAGGCCATGGCGATGGGCCGCAACTTCACCGAGGCGCTGCAGAAGGCGCTGCGCTCGCTGGAGAAGAAGGGCTCGCAGTTCAGCTGGTCCGGCGAGGTGGGCGACAAGGCCGAACTGCTGGTCAAGTCCCAGGTCCCGACCGACGGCCGGATCAACACCGTGATGCAGGCCATCCGGGCCGGCGCCACCCAGGAGGAGGTGTTCGACGCCACCCGGATCGACCCCTGGTTCGTCGACCAGCTCTTCCTGCTCGACGAGATCGCCGCCGAGCTCGCCGAGGCCGACAAGCTCCACCCCGAGCTGCTGCGCCACGCCAAGCGGCACGGCTTCTCCGACCAGCAGATCGGCGAGATCCGCGGCCTCAAGCCGGACGTGGTCCGCGAGGTGCGGCACGCGCTCGGCATCCGCCCGGTCTTCAAGACCGTGGACACCTGCGCCGCCGAGTTCGCCGCCAGGACCCCGTACTTCTACTCGTCCTACGACGAGGAGAGCGAGGTCGCCACCCGCACCAAGCCCGCCGTGATCATCCTGGGCTCCGGCCCGAACCGGATCGGCCAGGGCATCGAGTTCGACTACTCCTGCGTGCACGCCTCCTTCGCGCTGGCCGAGGCCGGGTACGAGACCGTCATGGTCAACTGCAACCCGGAGACCGTCTCCACCGACTACGACACCTCCGACCGGCTCTACTTCGAGCCGCTCACCCTGGAGGACGTGCTGGAGATCGTCCACGCCGAGCGGCAGGCCGGACCGCTGGCGGGCGTGATCGTCCAGCTCGGCGGCCAGACCCCGCTGGGCCTGGCCCAGGCGCTCAAGGACAACGGCGTGCCGATCGTCGGCACCCAGCCCGAGGCGATCGACCTCGCCGAGGAGCGCGGCGCCTTCGGCCGCGTACTGCGCGACGCCGGCCTGCCGGCCCCCAAGCACGGCACCGCCTTCTCCTTCGAGGAGGCCAAGGCGATCGCCGACGAGATCGGCTACCCGGTGCTCGCCCGCCCGTCCTACGTGCTCGGCGGCCGCGGCATGGAGATCGTCTACGACGAGGCCTCGCTCGCCTCCTACCTGGAGCGCCACGCCGGCCTGATCTCCGAGCACCCGGTGCTGATCGACCGCTTCCTCGACGACGCCGTCGAGATCGACGTCGACGCGCTCTACGACGGCACCGAGCTCTACCTCGGCGGCGTCATGGAGCACATCGAGGAGGCCGGCATCCACTCCGGCGACTCCGCCTGCGCACTGCCCCCGATCACCCTCGGCGGCTACGACATCAAGCGGCTGCGGACCTCCACCGAGGCCATCGCCCGCGGCGTCGGGGTGCGCGGCCTGATCAACATCCAGTTCGCGCTCTCCGGCGACATCCTCTACGTCCTGGAGGCCAACCCGCGCGCCTCCCGGACCGTGCCGTTCACCTCCAAGGCGACCGCCGTGCCGCTGGCCAAGGCCGCCGCCCGGATCTCGCTCGGCGCCACCATCGCCGAGCTGCGCGCCGAGGGCCTGCTCCCGGCCGAGGGCGACGGCGGCACCCTGCCCGCCGACTGCCCGATCTCGGTCAAGGAGGCCGTGATGCCGTGGAGCCGCTTCCGCGACATCCACGGCCGCGGCGTGGACACCGTGCTCGGCCCGGAGATGCGCTCCACCGGCGAGGTCATGGGCATCGACAAGGTGTTCGGCACCTCGTACGCCAAGGCCCAGGCCGGCGCGTACGGCGCGCTGCCCACCAAGGGCAAGGTCTTCGTCTCGGTCGCCAACCGCGACAAGCGCAACCTGGTCTTCCCGGCCCGCGCCCTGGTCGAGCTCGGCTTCGAGGTGCTCGCCACCGCCGGCACCGCCGAGGTGCTCCAGCGCGGCGGCATCCCGTCCACCATCGTGCGCAAGCACAGCGAGGGCGAGAGCGAGACCGGCGAGCGGACCATCGTCCAGCTGATCCACGACGGCGAGGTCGACCTCATCATCAACACGCCGTACGGCACCGGCGGGCGCCTGGACGGCTACGAGATCCGCACCGCCGCCGTCTCCCGCGGCGTGCCCTGCCTGACCACCGTGCAGGCGATGGGCGCCGCCGTCCAGGGCATCGACGCGCTGACCCGCGGCGAGGTCGGGGTGATGTCGCTCCAGGAGCACGCGGCGCTGATCAACGCCGGACGCAAGTAGCACGACCCTAGTGGGGGGCACCGGGACCGGGTGCCCCCCACTTCCCATGTCCGTTCAGGAAGGCCTGCCCGTGTACAAGACCCTGTTCAACCTCGTCTTCCGGAAGATGGACCCGGAGAAGGCCCACCACCTCGCCTTCTTCTGGATCCGGCTGGCCGCCTCGGTCCCCGGTCTGCGGCAGCTGGTCCGGCTGGTGCTGGCACCCCGCCACGCCTCGCTGCGCACCACCGCGCTCGGCCTGGACCTCCCGGGCCCGTTCGGCCTCGGCGCCGGCTTCGACAAGGACGGCATCGGCATCGACGGCCTGTCGATGCTGGGCTTCGACTTCGTGGAGATCGGCACCGTCACCGGCGAGCCGCAGCCCGGCAACCCGGCGCCCCGGCTGTTCCGCCTGGTCGAGGACCGGGCGCTGATCAACCGGATGGGCTTCAACAACCAGGGCTCCGCCCGGGTCGCCGCCCGCCTCGCCGCGCGCCCGCACACCAGCTCCACCCCGGTGATCGGCGTCAACATCGGCAAGACCAAGGTGGTCGAGGAGGCCGACGCCACCGCCGACTACCTGAAGTCCACCGAGCGGCTCGCCCCGTACGCCGACTACCTGGTGGTCAACGTCAGCTCCCCGAACACCCCCGGGCTGCGCAACCTGCAGGCCGTCCAGGTGCTCGGCCCGCTGCTGTGGGACGTCCGCAAGGCCGCCGACGCCGCCACCGCGCACCACGTACCGCTGCTGGTCAAGATCGCGCCCGACCTGGCCGACGAGGACATCGACGAGATCGCCGACATGGCCCTGCAGCTGGGCCTCGACGGCATCATCGCCACCAACACCACGATCGGCCGGGACGGCCTGCGCGAGAGCGCCGACCGGATCGAGGAGATCGGTATGGGCGGCCTGTCCGGCGCCCCGCTGAAGGCCCGCTCGCTGGAGGTGCTGCAGCGCCTGCGGGCCCGCACCGAGGGCCGGCTGGTGCTGATCTCGGTCGGCGGCATCGAGACCGCCGAGGACGCCTGGCAGCGGATCCTGCACGGCGCCGACCTGGTCCAGGGCTACAGCGCCTTCATCTACCAGGGGCCGTTCTGGATGCGGCGGATGCACCGCGGCCTGGCCGACCGGCTGCGGGTGAGCGGGTACCGCACCATCGCCGAGGCGGTCGGCACCGCCAAGCCGGACGCCTGAGGGGGCGCGGCGCAGGGGTGTACGCGCGTCCGGGCGCAGTGACAGGGTCCGGACGGGTTTGGGAGAGTTCACACCGTCACAACGGCCGGCCGAGAGGTGGAGCGAGATGGCCAACCCCGTCCAGAGCGATGCCGAGGTGCTCGCCAGCACCGCCGAGGGGGCGTACCGCCGCCTGGTGCTCCGGGTGCCCGAGGCGGCCCCCCGGGTCGCACCGGGCCACTTCGCCACCCTCGCGGTCGGCGGCCCCGGATCCGCGCTGCTGCTCCGGCGGGCCTTCTACATCGACCGCGCCGACCCGGCCGCCGGGACCATCGAGCTGGTGCTCGCCGACCACGGGGCCGGCACCCGCGAACTGCGCCGCGCCGAGGCGGGCGACCGGCTCGCCCTGATCGCCCCGCTCGGCACCCCCTTCCCGCTGCCCGAGGGCCCGGTCAGCGCCCTGCTGGTGGCCGAGGAGTACGGCGCCGCGGCGCTGCTCACCCTCGCCGCGGAGATCCGCCGGGCCGGCGGCCAGGTCGGCTTCATCCTGGGCGCCGCCGGCGCCGACCGGCTGTACGGCGTCGACCGGGCCAGGGCGCTGACCCAGGACGTCCTGGTGGTCACCGCGGACGGCTCGGCCGGCCTGCCCGGCCGGGTCACCGGACCGCTCGCGCAGGCCGTCGCGGCGATCGACGCCCGGGTGGTGTACACCGCGGGCCCCGCCGCCCGGGCCGCCGCGACCGCCCGGATCGCCCAGGAGCTCGGGGTGCGCTGCTGGACGGCGGTCGAGACCCCGATGGCCTGCGGCACCGGGATCTGCATGGGCTGCGTCCTGCCGGTGGTCGGCGCCGACGGCGTCAGCCGTTTCACCCGCTGCTGCACCGACGGCCCGGTGTTCGACGGCGCCCGGGTGCGCTGGTCGGAGCTCGGCTCGGTACCGCCGGACCTGGAGGGCGCACCCGCGGCGGAGGTGGCGGCCCGGTGAACCCCCAGGACGTCGACCTCACCGTCCCGTTCGGCCCGCTCACCCTGCCGAACCCGCTGACCACCGCCTCCGGCTGCGCCGGGTACGGGCGGGAGCTGGCCAGGTTCGTCCCGCTGGACGGGCTGGGCTCCGTCACCACCAAGACCATCACCGCCCGGCCCCGGGCCGGCGCCGCCACCCCGCGGACCGCCGAGACCCCCTCCGGGCTGCTCAACGCGATCGGCCTGCAGGGCGCCGGGATCGACGCCTTCGTCCGCACCGAGCTGCCGTGGCTGGCCGAACGCGGCGCCCGGGTGCTGGTCTCGATCGCGGGCGACCGGCTGGAGGAGTACGCCGAGGTGGCCGCCCGGCTCAACGGCCGGCCCGGCGTGATCGGCATCGAGGTCAACCTCTGCTGCCCGAACGCCGCCGCCCGCGGCCTGGTGTTCGCCGGGAACCCGGCCACCTCGTACGACGTGGTCCGCGCGGTCCGCCGGGTGGCCGACGCGGACCTGCCGGTGTACGCCAAGCTCTCGCCGGACGTCACCTCGATCACCGAGATCGCCGCCGCCTGCGTCCAGGCCGGCGCCGACGGCCTCTCGATGATCAACACCACCCAGGGCCTGGCCATCGACCTGGACACGCTGCGCCCCGCCCTGGCGAGCGGCACCGGCGGCCTGTCCGGGCCCGCGGTGCGCCCGATCGCGGTGCGCTGCGTCCACCAGGTCCACGCCGCCATGCTGGCCGGCCGCATCCCGCAGGTGCCGATCATCGGCATGGGCGGCCTGCGCAGCGGCCGGGACGCCCTGGAGTTCGCGCTGGCCGGCGCGGGCGGCGTCGCGGTCGGCACCACGCTGTTCCACGACCCGGCCGCCCCGCTGCGCATCCTCGACGAGCTGCGCGCCGAGCTGGCGGCCCGCGGTTTCGCCAAGTTCACCGACGTGGTGGGCCTCGCCCACCGGACCACCCCCCGACCGGAAGGATCCCCGTGACCCTCGCCCCCTTCGGCGCCCGCCTCCGTACGGCCCTCGACACCCGCGGCCAGCTGTGCGTGGGCATCGACCCGCACTCCGCCCTGCTGACGGCCTGGGGCCTGGCCGACGACGTGGCGGGCCTGGAGACCTTCTCCCGCACCGTGGTCGAGGCGCTGGCCGACCGGGTCGCCGTGCTCAAGCCGCAGGCCGCGTTCTTCGAGCGGTTCGGCAGCCGCGGCATCGCGGTGCTGGAGCGCACGGTGGCCGAGGCCCGCGCGGCCGGTGCGCTGGTGGTGATGGACGCCAAGCGCGGCGACATCGGCTCCACCATGGCCGCGTACGCCGAGACCTTCCTCGCCGCGGGCAGTCCGCTGTTCTCCGACGCGCTGACGGTCAGCCCCTACCTGGGCTTCGGCTCGCTGCAGCCGGCGGTGGACCTGGCCCGGGCCAACGGCGCCGGGCTGTTCGCGCTCGCGCTCACCTCCAACCCCGAGGGGGCCGAGGTGCAGCGGGCCGTCGGCGCCGACGGCGTCAGCGTCGCCCAGGGCGTGCTGAACCGGCTGGCGGCCGAGAACGCCGGCGCCGAGCCGCTCGGCTCCTTCGGCGCGGTGGTCGGCGCGACCCTCGCCGAGGCCGGCGCGGACCTCGCGATCAACGGCCCGCTGCTGGCCCCCGGGGTGGGCGCGCAGGGGGCCACCGCCAAGGACCTGCCGCGGGTCTTCGGGGCCGAGGTCGGCAACGTGGTGCCCAGCGTGAGCCGTGACGTGCTGAAGCACGGACCGTCGGTGACGGCGCTGCGGGAGGCCGCCGCGCGCTTCGTCGAGGATGTGAGCGCAGTCACAAACGCCTGAGAATACCGGCCGCAACGCGGTGGATTTGCCCGGAAAGTCCTGGGTCGGCCCTGGCTGACCAGGACTTTTCGTGTTCTTTTCCTGACGTGGAAGCCCAAGTTGGGTAGTGTCCGGCGGTAGGTCGTCGAACGGCGGCGGATTTCCGTCGCTCTCGCAGGTCAGAGCCCTTAACCAGGGGTCTGCCTCCGGTGGCCGGGCACCACCAGTCATAGCTCCTCCCTTCCATTCACACCTGAGGTGAACGGCGTGGCTCTTCCGCCCCTTACTCCTGAACAGCGCGCCGCCGCGCTGGCCAAGGCCGCCGAGGCTCGTCGGAAGCGTGCCGACGTCAAGAACCGGCTCAAGCACTCCGGCGCCTCGCTGCACGACGTCATCAAGGCGGGCAAGGCCGATGACGAGGTCATCGGCAAGATGAAGGTCTCCGCCCTGCTGGAGAGCCTGCCGGGCGTCGGCAAGGTGCGCGCCAAGCAGATCATGGAGCGGCTCGGCATCTCCGAGAGCCGCCGTGTCCGTGGTCTCGGCACCAACCAGATCGCCTCCCTGGAGCGGGAGTTCGGCGGCGCGGCGTCCTGACCGGACCCCGAGTCGTACCCCGTGGTCCCCGGATCGTCCGCGATCCGGGATAATCGGTGCATGAGTGAGCGTCCGCGGCTGACCGTGCTCTCCGGCCCTTCGGGGGTCGGCAAGAGCACGGTCGTCGCTCATATGAGGAAGCAGCACCCCGAGGTCTGGCTCTCGGTGTCGGCGACGACCCGCCACCCGAGGCCCGGCGAGAAGGACGGGGTCCAGTACCACTTCGTCGACAACGACGAGTTCGACAAGCTGGTCGCCAACGGCGAGCTGCTGGAGTGGGCCGTGTTCGCGGGCAACCGCTACGGCACCCCCCGGCAGGCCGTCCTGCAGAAGCTCGAACGCGGCGAGCCGGTGCTGCTGGAGATCGACCTCCAGGGCGCCCGCCAGGTCCGCGAGTCGATGCCCGAGGCGCAGCTGGTCTTCCTGGCCCCGCCGAGCTGGGACGAGCTGGTCCGCCGGCTCACCGGCCGGGGCACCGAGCCGCAGCACGTGATCGACCAGCGGCTGGACGCCGCCAAGGTGGAGCTGGCCGCGGAGCCGGAGTTCGACACGACGCTGGTCAACACCTCCGTCGAGCAGGTCGCCTCCGAGCTGCTAGCCTTGCTCGGTGTAGTCTGACCGGATCGGTTCGTACAGCCGGTCCTTGTCAGAGATATCCACTTCGGAAGGTTCTAGCGTGTCCTCTTCGATGACCGCGCCTGAGGGCATCATCAACCCGCCGATCGATGAGCTGCTCGAGGCCACCGACTCCAAGTACAGCCTGGTGATCTACGCGGCCAAGCGCGCGCGCCAGATCAACGCCTACTACTCGCAGCTCGGCGAGGGCCTGCTGGAGTACGTCGGCCCGCTGGTCGACACCCACGTGCACGAGAAGCCGCTGTCGATCGCGCTCCGCGAGATCAACGCCGGCCTGCTGACCGCCGAGGCGATCGAGGCGGCCTGAGCTCCGGCACCCCTTCGGTGAGGGCCCGTCCCGCCGGTCGAAAGACCAGGTGGGGCGGGCCCTTCCGTGTGCTCCGGGCCACGTCGCGCCCGGCGTCTGAAGGGTCGTAAGGTGAACGTCGACCCGACCCGGAGGAGATGCAGCACCCATGAACGCGAGCCCGGAGCAGCCCCACGCCCCGCGCGTGGTCCTCGGCGTCAGCGGCGGCATCGCCGCGTACAAGGCCTGTGAGCTGCTGCGACGGCTCACCGAGTCGGGACACCGGGTGACCGTGGTGCCGACCGCGGCCGCGCTGCACTTCGTCGGCGAGGCCACCTGGGCCGCGCTGTCGGGCCGCCCGGCCGCCACCGAGACCTGGGCCAGCGTGCACGAGGTGCCGCACGTCCGGATCGGCCAGCAGGCCGACCTGGTGGTGGTGGCCCCGGCCACCGCCGACCTGATGGCCAAGGCCGCCCACGGCCTCGCCGACGACCTGCTGACCAACACCCTGCTCACCGCCCGCTGTCCGGTGGTCTTCGCCCCGGCCATGCACACCGAGATGTGGGAGCACCCCGCCACCCAGGAGAACGTCGCCACGCTGCGCCGCCGGGGCGCGATCGTGCTGGAGCCCGCGGTGGGCCGGCTCACCGGCGTGGACACCGGCAAGGGCCGGCTGCCCGAGCCGTCCGCGATCTTCGAGGCCTGCCGCCGGGTGCTGGCCCGGGGCGCCCAGGAGCGCGACCTGGCCGGCCGCCACGTGGTGGTCTCGGCCGGCGGGACCCGGGAGCCGCTGGACCCGGTGCGCTTCCTGGGCAACCGCTCCTCCGGCAAGCAGGGCTACGCGCTGGCCGCCACCGCCGCGGCCCGCGGCGCCCGGGTCACCCTGCTGTCGGCCAACGCCGAGCTGCCGGACCCGGCCGGCGTCGACGTGGTGCGGGTGTCCACCGCGCTGCAGCTGCGCGAGGCGGCGCTGAAGGCCGTGGTGGACGCCGACGTGGTGGTGATGGCGGCGGCGGTGGCTGACTTCCGGCCCGCCGAGTACGCCACCGGGAAGATCAAGAAGGTGGACGGCGTCGAGCCGGCCCCGGTCGCCCTGGTCCGCAACCCCGACATCCTCGCCGAGCTGTCCGCGCACCGGGCCCGCCCCGGCCAGCTGGTGGTCGGCTTCGCCGCCGAGACCGACGACGTGCTCGCCCACGGCCGGGCCAAGCTCGCCCGCAAGGGCTGCGACCTGCTGGTGGTGAACGAGGTCGGCGACGGCCTGGCCTTCGGGCTGGACACCAACGCCGCCGTCGTGCTGGCCGCCGACGGGGCCGAGGTGCCGGTCCCGCACGGCCCCAAGGAGGCGCTCGCGGACACCGTCTGGGACCAGGTCGTCACCCGGTTGCGAGTGGCCGACGCGCTGTGATCCGCACTGCTTGTACGCCCGATTGCGCGGGCAGGTGGCCCGTCCGAGGGGCCTGACCGTTACACTCCAGGAATCAAGTCTTTCCGGATGGCCACGGCCGGTGCGCACCGCGCCGTGGTCGTTCAGTCAGCAGCCGCTGCAACCCCAGGGAGCGCTGTGTCTCGCCGCCTGTTCACCTCGGAGTCGGTCACCGAGGGACACCCCGACAAGATCGCTGACCAGATCAGCGACACCATCCTGGACGCCCTCCTCAAGGAGGACCCCACCTCGCGCGTCGCCGTGGAGACGCTGATCACCACCGGCCTGGTGCACATCGCCGGTGAGGTCACCACCAAGGCGTACGTCCCGATCGCGCAGCTGGTCCGGGAGAAGATCCTGGAGATCGGCTACGACAGCTCCAAGAAGGGCTTCGACGGCGCGTCCTGCGGCGTCTCGGTCTCGATCGGCTCGCAGTCGCCCGACATCGCGCAGGGCGTGGACACGGCGTACGAGGCCCGGGTCGAGGGCGATGACGACCACCTGGACAAGCAGGGCGCGGGCGACCAGGGCCTGATGTTCGGCTACGCGTGCGACGACACGCCCGAGCTGATGCCGCTGCCGATCACCCTGGCGCACCGGCTGTCGCGCCGGCTGTCGGAGGTCCGCAAGAACGGC